>JANPPH010000076.1:0-2914 GCA_031428395.1 Gammaproteobacteria bacterium | reverse complement strand
AATACCTACGCAGGTCGACCAAAACGAAATATTGGCCATGCGCTGAGAAACAAGTTGTTTGCCCGCTATGACGGACAAGAGGTAATAGGTGGTCGCCATGGCGAGAATCATGACCCCGCCGATTAAATTGATATGGGCATGTGCCAAAGGGTCAATCATGTGGCCGGGGCCGCCATAGGGGCTGCCAATTGAATCCAGCCACGCGCGTACTGGCGGCATCACTTGGAGTACGCCATGCACCGAGCCAATGAAAAAAGATAGAGTTGAAGCGGCGATGAATTTAAGTAAGTAACGTTGTTCGGACAACATAGGTCTGCAATACCGCCAAATAAAAAGCTCTGTAATTCCGAGCTTTTAACGTTAATAGTTTCGCTCTAAATCTGCGAGCCTTGGGTTCCCGTGCGAAATTCGCTAGCGGAGTGCTTTAGCTCGTAAGGACACTAAATCTTACGTTGAACCCAGATTTTCCATTAGCCCTCTACTGCGGCCGCACAACGCACTGAATCTGCGCGAAAAAAGTTGAAAAACAGTCTGTCACCGTAGAGTGACTACGCCTCCGACTGTTTTTCTTCTTTTCTCGCCCATCCCCAGCACCTTGCGCACCCTCGCTACGAGGCTAATTGAAAATCTGGGTTTAACGCCAAAAATTTGCTGCAATTTCAAGGATAAGGCGAAAGTGTAGCGAATTACCCGCGGCTAAGCAAGGGCCGCAATTACAACTTCCAAATCCTTTGGCTACAGACTGTAAATTACTAATAAGAAGCTATGGCGCTCTTGCCCATCAAAGGCGTTATTGCCCTTTGGCGCTTGCTATACCATCGCGTAAGAAGAAGTAATCTTTATAGCCTCGATCTTCTAGGATGTATTGTAGCCAGCGAACTTGTTTGCCGACAGCGTCAAAGATTAGCAATTGTTTATCCTTGAACTGACCTTCATTCAGTTTGGCAATGAATTGATCGAGTGGCAGTTGCACGGTCGGTATCGTGACATTGGTTGCTTTTTGCATGTCATCGCGGATGTCGATGACAATCGATTCTTTATCCTGCGCTTTGGCTTTGAACGAGGTGAAATCGACTAAACGGCTTTGAAAATAATCCTCACTGACCATCTTGTCGGCTGGAGCAGGCGTTTTGCCTAATAGCGTTGTTTTATCCTGACTGATCCTCATCCAATCGAAAATCCCACTGTCGTAGGCATAGACGTATTTAAAGCCGTCATCAATAGCGCGTCGCGCTGCTTCGTAACTCTTGCTGCAACTATGTCCATTGCAGTAAAAAACAATGGGTGTGGTATCGTTTTTGGGCCGTACGACTTCCAGTTTTTTAGTGAACTGCTGCGAGGATACGGGGATATTGACCGCTTTCGTAACGTGCACGACGTCATATTCAAATTTGGCCCGGACGTCAACAACTTTCACTTCGTTGTAGTTTCTGCGCAATTGATCAGTTGAATAGACTGCGATTTCTGGGAAATCTTTACGGTGCGGATAGCCCTCCTCATCGGCGGCGTATTGTGGCGTGATGATGGGTTCAACCCGCTGTCCGTCAACAAGGTTTTTCCTTGGCAAAATTACTTGCTGATTAGTCTCTACGCCACTCAATATTTCCACTTCAGTGAGTGCGCGTAAGCCTAGCTCGACAGATTTGTGTTGGACTTTGTTGTCAGCGACGACGGCAACTACATAGCCATTATCTCGTTTCTGAATTGCCTCGAAGGGAAGCTTAATGACGTTCTTGCTGGTTTTGGTAGTAACTTGCGCTTGTAATGCCTGGCCAAATTCAAGTGGTGGTGCATCAGCGCCCAGAGTCGCATAGACCAACACGGGTTCGCTGCTCTGCTCATCGGTGTTTTCTTTGGTGCGGGTAAGTCGACTTATTTGTTCTTTCCACTCGAGGCCTGGGAACGCCTCGCTTGATAGTGTCACGCCTTGACCCACATTAATGTCTTTTGCTTCGGCTGCGGCAACTTTAATGGCGATTTCGCGTTGCTGAACATCAACTAAGGTAAAAATTGGCGCAGGGGGCTGGACCCAAAGACCCTCTACGGCCGTGGACTGCGAAATAAGGCCGGTAAACGGTGCCGTGATACTGAGGCGCTCAAGAGTCAGGCGTGCGGCGCGCAATTCAGTGGCCGCTACAACTTGGCGCGCTTTGGCCGCATTGACGTTGGCTTCGATGCTGGATGTCGGATTAGACCCATCGGTGGGCGTGTTGCTCATTAGGTCTTCGTAGGCGCTCTCTGCTAAGGCCACCTCTTCCTTGGCGCTTGCCAGTTGCGCTTCCGCGCGCTTGATATTCATTGACGCTTCGCGGTTGTCGAGTCTGGCTAAAACGGCGCTTTTTTTGACAGTATCGCCGGCTGCGACTAACACCTCAGTCAGCTGACCCGCCACAGCAGCGGTAAGATCCACCTGCTTTTTGCTGGCGACAACGCCTTCGCCGTGCACGGTTTTTTGGAGGCTGCCAAGTCTTGCGGCAACGACTTCTACCGGCATTCCAGTGCGCAAAAAATTCCAACTGACGGCGATAATTCCCGCTAAGGTGCCCGCAATTGCAAGGGCATAGACAGGGCGGTGCCATGAAGAAGGCTCAGGACGTCTGGGCTGCGCGCGGTGGTTAGTTACGGGCTCTTCGTTGAACTGATCTTGCTGGATTCGGAATTCGTCTTCGGGGTCCGGATGCGCATGTTCAAGATCAGGTTGGATGATGGTAGGTTCCGCGTAACCCTCCGGCTCCATCAACAGCTCAGCGATTTGATTATTAGTGTTGTCCTTCTGACTTTTTGGCCGTAACGGAATTGGGCGCTTTTCCGATGCCACAGGCACTCTTTTTTTGGTATTCGTTTTCTCCGCAGAGGCAGGGGCAGGGGGTCGCGACGTGGGTTGGAGTTGATTAGGTGTTTCGGTGATGCGTAA
>JANPPH010000075.1:0-4217 GCA_031428395.1 Gammaproteobacteria bacterium | reverse complement strand
CAACGCACTGAATCTGCGCGAGAAAAGAAGAAAAACAGTCTGTCACCGTAGAGTGACTACGCCTCCGACTGTTTTTCTTCTTTTCTCGCCCATCTTCAGCACCTTGCGCACCCTCGCTACGAGGCTAATGGAAAATCTGGGTTGAATGCTTACGTTGAGAGTTGAGATTAATGAAAAATATTAAAACCATCGAAGGTGGCTACAGTGTAGATAAGGCTCGATTCGCGATTGTGGTAAGCCGTTTTAACAGTTTCGTCGTGCAGCATTTGCTTGAAGGCGCTGTGGATGCATTGTTGCGGCATCAAGTGCCAGAGCAAAACATTGAGATTATCTATGTGCCTGGCGCATTCGAGATCCCGCTTGCTGTGCAGCGCGTGGCGGCAAAGCGGCAGTGTGACGCCGTGATCGCCATCGGTGCCGTTATTCGCGGCAGTACGCCGCATTTCGATTTTGTTGCCGGTGAATGTGTTAAAGGTATCGCGCAGATTTCTTTAGCGCAAGATATGCCAGTGGCGTTTGGTGTCCTAACAGTCGATACCATTGAGCAGGCGATTGAGCGCGCGGGGACCAAGGCGGGCAATAAGGGTGCCGAGGCGGCGATGTCGGCAATAGAGATGGTGGCGTTGTTGCGCCAACTCAGTTAAGGGGATAGATAGTTGAGTAAGGCACGCACAATGGCCAGGCAGCGTCTTTTACAGGCGCTTTATCAGTGGCAACACACGGGTCAGGATGTCCACGAGATCGAGGTTCAGTTTTTGACTGAGCAAGAGATGGGCAAGGTTGAAGTGCCGTATTTTCAAGAACTTTTACATAAAATTCTAGAATCAGTCGAGCAGTTGGACGCAGAAATCGAGCCCTTGTTAGATCGGCCAATGGCGCAAGTTGATCCTGTCGAGAAAGCTATTTTGCGCATCGGTACCTACGAACTCATGCACAAGCCAGAAATTCCTTATCGGGTGGCGATCAATGAAGGCGTTGAATTAGCGAAGGTGTATGGTGCGGATCAAAGCCATAAATACGTAAACGGTATTTTGGATAAGATTGCACAGAAATTGCGCGCTGTCGAAGTCAAAGCGAAATGAAGGCAAAGATAAGCGGTTAAAGCGAGAACGGGTCTGCGAATACGTAATCTCGATTAAACACCATGGCCACAATGTCCATCTCCAGTGTTGACACGAACAAATGCGGACCGAGTTTGACCTAATTGATCGTTATTTTGCCCGCCCTTCGACACATCGTAATGATGTAGTAGTTGGCATCGGCGACGACGGTGCAATACTTCGTGTCCCCGCTGCTGCGGAATTGGTCGTAGTCATGGACACCCTCGTTGCAGGCGTCCACTTCCCCTTATACACGGACCCCGCGTCCATCGGCTTCAAAGCCGTCGCTGTTAATTTGAGCGATCTCGCTGCCATGGGTGCCGAACCCGCGTGGGCCACTTTAGCCCTCACCTTGCCTGATAACAATGAGCAATGGCTGTCCGCATTTAGTGAAGGCTTGTTCGCTGCACTTGATCTATATAACGTTGCTTTAGTCGGCGGCGATACGACGCGCGGTCCGCTAACTATCACTATACAATTGCACGGTTTCATCCCAGAAGGTTGCGCTTTACGTCGTAATGGGGCGCAACCCGGCGACGAAATCTATATCACTGGCAGTATCGGTGATGCGGGTATGGCGCTACTCGCCTTAGAGGGTAAAATCACACCTCAAACGGAGCATCGCGAATATTTTATGCAACGTTTGAATCGACCCCAAGCGCGTGTCGCCGAAGGCATGAGCTTACGTGGTATTGCCAATGCAGCGATCGATATATCGGATGGCTTGCTCGCAGATCTGCGTCATATTCTGGAAAGAAGCCATGTGGGTGCACTCATCAACATTGATGCAGTGCCGTGCTCTGATGCATTTCTTGCTCAAAATATTCAGGACAACCGCGATATTGCGCTTTCCTCTGGCGATGATTACGAACTGTGTTTCACCGTACCCCAAGACAACATCGCGCTGTTCCAAGGAGTGAGCACAGCGTGGTCGTGCCCCTACACTCGCATCGGTGTAATCGCTGCAGAGTTGGGTTTACGCTGCACCACCAAGGATGGTGTGCTATTTAGTCCCCGTCGCCTTGGCTATCAACATTTTTAATACGATGAATCGGCTGCCACCGCGTTTCTGGCGCAATCCTAAACACGTACTTGCTTTTGGTTTCGGCGCGGGCGCATTGACACGCATGCCCGGAACAATCGGTACGTTGGTTGCGTTTCCACTCTGGTGGCCGTTGCAATATTTGTCCTTGCCAAGCTATCTTGCTGTTGTGGCGCTGCTATTTCTCATCGGTGTTCATTGCTGCGACGTCACTGCACGGCATTTGGGTGTCCCGGATCATGGCGGTATAGTGTGGGATGAAATCGTCGCATTTTTGTTGGTGTTGACGGCGATTCCGGCCACGTTTTTTTGGTTTGTCCTCGCCTTCGTTTTGTTTCGCTTGTTTGATATATGGAAGCCCTGGCCGATTAGCTGGATGGATCAGCATATAAAAGGCGGGATAGGAATAATGCTCGATGATCTAGTCGCGGCTTTGTTTGCTATGGTTTGTCTGGGCTTACTTCAATTCGCTCTGGCTATTGTCTCATAAAAATTGTGGTTATTATTTTTTTGGCGGATTTGGGAATGTAGTCTCAAATCTGGCTTGCTGCTTTACTCATTTGGGAGTATCTTCCCAAATATGCCTGATGTAAATTCTTTCAACCAAATAATCACTAACGCTGCAGCCAAAATCCTGCGGCCGCTGGTGCGTGTGATGTTGCGCAATGGAATTCCCTTTGACGCCTTTGTCGATATTGCGAAGAAAGTCTATGTGGAATTGGGCATGCGCGAATTTGGTATTGATGGCAAAAAGCAGACCGTTTCGCGGGTGTCGATTCTTACTGGTTTATCGCGTAAAGAGGTTCAGCGCGTTGTCGCTCTGCCTGCGCCGGAAGAAAGCGCCCACAGCGTAGAAAATTATCACCGCGCCGCGCGCGTGATCGCAGGTTGGGTGAGAGATAAAGAGTTCACTGATGCGCACGGCGAGCCAAACATGCTGAGCATGGAGAGCGACGCAGGATCATTTAGCGAATTGGTGAAACGCTATAGCGGTGATATTCCGGTGCGCGCGATGTTTGATGAATTATTGCGTGTTGGCGCCGTTGAACGTCGCGAATGTGGACGTATTCGCTTGTTGGTTCGCGCGTATATTCCGCAGGCAGGTGATAAAGACAAAATCAATATGCTGGGCACTGATGTCGCCGACTTGATTCAGACTATCGATCACAACTTGCAACATACCATGCCCGCAACGTTGCTCCAACGTAAAGTGATGTACGACAACATTCCCCCTGAGATGATGCTGCTCATTCGCGCCCGAAGCACGGCCGAGGGTCAACATTTTTTAGAAGATGTCGACCGCTGGCTGTCGCAATACGACCGCGACGTGAACCAACATATTGCTGATAGCAAGAGCACGGAGCGTGTGCGCGCGGGTATTGGCATCTACTACTTTGAAGAAAAACTTTAAACCTTAAACCTAAGACAGCTTCACTTGTAATTGTTAAGTTGAAACACGAGGACTCAGCCATGAAAGATCGGTCAACAGCCCGCCCAGCACTGCTTATCATCGCAACGATTATTGCCGCTGTGTCGTGCGGCGGCGATGGCAGCAATACGGTCGCGAGTGGCGGCACGAGTGGCACAGGTATCTCCTCGGGTACCATGACTAAAGGCAGTGTCATTCTTAATGGCATTCACTTTCAAGTGCCAACGACAGCGTCCATCACGATTGATGATCAACCAAATCAGCTTGAATCAGAATTGCACAGCGGTATGGTGGTGAAGGTACGTGGACAGATTAATGTTGATGGCACCGGTGTGGCGGAAAAAATAGAGGCAACCGACGCCCTACAAGGGCAGGTCACAACTATCAATAACAGCGCCAATCCAAAATCATTGATCGTGCTAGGCCAAACCTTAGTAGTAGATGATCTAACGCTCTACGCGAATGCCTCAGGTTTTGCTGGTATTGCTCAAGGTGACTACATTGAGGTGCATGGTCAACTCGATCTCAATAACAATATCCGCGCCAGCCGAATCCGCTTGTTCTCAACGCCGCCGTCCGATATTGAATTGAAAGGGGTTGTCAGCGGCAAGACGTCAGGCACATTCGTTATCCGCGGCCTTACCAT
>JANPPH010000074.1:0-4451 GCA_031428395.1 Gammaproteobacteria bacterium | reverse complement strand
GGTAGCTGGATCGTAAAAAACCTTGGCGGGATCAACGATAACTTCGCGGATAATGCCTTTTTGTGCGAATAAACCCAGCGTGTTGTAAACCGTCGCTTTGGCCACGCCGGCACCTGAGTTATTAACCAACGTCAATACCTCATCCGCAGACAGGTGTTGCGGTTTAGCGAACAAGACTTCTGCAATATCGAGGCGTTGCTGGGTGGGACTAATGCCATGCGAGCGCAATAAACCTTCAATATCAGCGCGTTTTTGGTCAATAGACTGTGCACTCATGGGGCAAGTATAAAATCAATATTTAAACAATGTCCAGGGAATACTCTGATGCAAGAAACTTATCGTTTAAACCCAGATTTTCCATTAGCCTCGTAGCGAGGGTGCGCAAAGTGCTGAAGATGGGCGAGAAAAGACGAATGGAAAATGTGGGTTAAAAGATTTTTTTGAAGGCCCACTTACTCGCAAAGTTTCGATCAAATTCACACCCAAACAGCTTCTCAATGCCTTATAAGTGCATAAGGCGTCGGATCAACAATGGGTGTCCGCTTTAGGATGATATCTGCTAACAATCGCGCCGCGGCTGGCCCCATTACCACGCCATTGCGAAAATGGCCCGCATTGATATAGAGGCCATTTACTTCCGGATGCGCACCAACATAGGGCACTCCTAACGGCGAACTTGGCCGTAAACCCGCCCAATGGTTTTCGATACGACACTGACGCAATTCAGGTAACAGCGCGCTGGCGAATTCCTGTAACTGCTGTTGCACCTCAGTCGATGTGGATTTATCAAAGCCTGCATATTCCATGCTGCTGCCAACAATGATGCGACCATCGCGACGCGGGATTAGATAGCATTGATCCTTCAACACTATGTGAGCCAGTAAACACGGGTCGGCATGAAATAAAAGCATTTGCCCTTTTACAGGCTCGATCTCAAGCACAATGCCAGTTGGCTTGAGCAAGGATGCCGTCCAGGCGCCACCCGCAACGACCACCTGGTCAGCAGAAAATAGTCGATTATCTGCTTGCACCCCTGTTATCGCGCCGTTTGCGACAGACAATGCACTCACCTCTATGCCTTCCTTAATCATTACGCCAGCATTCAGCAAACTCGCTTTTAGCGCTTTTATCAATCTCGGATTACGGATGTGGGCGATTTCCGGCATTAACAACGCGTTGTTATCGCTTGGCTGCAACGCTGGTTCTATTCTTTGGAGCACCTCAAGATCAACGGACTCGATGCGCGAACTAAAGCGTGCGGCCCAAGCGCTCGCTGCAGCTAGCTCTTCATTTCCAAGAATCAACAACCCGGATTGGACCCATTCCGAATCGATCCCGGTTTCCGTATACAGCGTCTGCGCCAACTGCGGATAATAGGCTTGGCTCCATTGTGCAAGAACGGTCACTGCATCGGCATAACGCCATGGGTGCAATGGCGACAGGATACCCCCACCTGCCCACGATGCCTCACGCCCTACATCGCCCCGCTCCAATAACATTACCTGCGCACCAGCGGCGCATAATTCGCGCGCCGTCAGTAGGCCGCTCAAGCCACCACCAACTATGATTACATCAATCATTATTCTCTCTTTCAAAGCGGTGCCATTTGCCTTTACAGCGGAAGTCTTCCGTCCATGAGGTTAAGCGCGTCAAGGGCACCGATGCTTCTTCCTCGCTTACACAATTTGTAGCAAAATCCTGACCTAAGCTTGCGTGTGATACGTATTATCCAACAGGGCTGCCTATGGTTATATAGCAACATCAGTACATCAACTACGAAACAACGACTATGACTTCCAGCTTACCTTACCGCAACAAAGGCGTCACCGCACTCGAACTGATGCTTGCAGTGCTGGTGTTAGCCATTGTCTTGGCCTTCAGCGTACCGAGTTTTTCCAATTTACTTAAAGACAACCGCATCGAAACGCGAACCAGCGAATTTGCTACCGATCTCGCCTTCGCGCGTTCCGAAGCAATCAAACGCCGCGCAAAGATTGAGGTCAGCGCGGCAACCTGGGAACCCACTCAACCTGCCTCCTGGTCAAAAGGCTGGACAGTTAGCGATGTCACGTCACAGGCTGTATTGCGCGCAAGCAGCGCCACCAGCAACGAGACGTTTGATAATGCCGAGGGCATTACACAACTCACGTTTTTGCCTAATGGATATATCAAACTCTCAGGCATTAACGCCACCGCCACTACCTTTCAACTTTGCGACGACCGGCACAGCGAATACGGACAAGTAATCCACGTATCCGCGAGTGGCCAAATAGAACGCAAAGTACAAATCCTCTGCCCATAATTTACCGCCATGCGCTACTCTATAAAGGGCTTTTCACTGCTCGAGTGCCTCATCGCGCTTAGCATTCTCGCTTTCACCTTGTTAGGGCTGGGCCGCCTTCACATTAACGCTTTTCACGATTTTTCGGCAAGCCAACAACGCACCCACGCCGTAGCGCTGGCACTCGATATGACCGAACGCATTCGCGCCAACGCTGGCAGCGCACGCGCCGGCTATTACAATCAATTTTCCACCCAACAGCCGTCAACGCCCATAGCGGGATGCGATGATAACGTGTGTTCGCCGCAAGATTTCACTCGTTACGATCTAGCGCAGTGGCGAGAACACTTTTCTGGCCTGGCTAAGCAAACCGGCTCGACGCTGCCAGGCGGCATCGGCGTGGTTAGCGGCGATGGCCTAAATTTCCGCGTCACGGTAATGTGGGACAGTGACCGCAGCGGCGCGACCGGCACCGGATGTTCCGGCAATAAAAGTGTCGATCTTGATTGCTTTACTCTCACGACATCGTTATGAAACACGAACGTGGCTTTAATCTCGTCGAAGCGCTAGTCGCTGCCTGTATTGCAGCGCTATTGCTCACAGGCCTGTTCACTCTTTACCTCAACAACAAACACAGCTACAACATTCATGAAACACTGGCGACGGTGCAAGACAATGGACGCTATGCCTTAGACCTTCTCACCCGAGAAGTGCGCCGGGCAGGCTTTTTCGGCGGTATCGTTGATATCAATAGCGTCACGGGCACTAGTGCGCCACTGCCAGCGAATGCCTCTTGCCCTGCCCATAGCACCGATTGGGGTCGAATGATTAATCAGGCCATATTCGGCCTTGATGAAACACGCGGTGGCTATGGTTGTATCCACACCAATGGACAGCGCAGTGCTTTCTTGCAAGGCGATATTGTCGCGATTCGCTACGCTACGCCGGTATCCACGATCACCGATCCCCAGCGGCTTTATTTACGCACTGCGTTTGTTTCTGGCCGCCTATTCACTGGCCAACTCGCCAATCATCCGGCCAATGCACTAGCGTCCGCCGGGTCGGACCATGAAGTGACCGCCAATGCATTTTATGTCGGCAAAACGCAACGTCATTGCCTTACTCATCCGGTACCTGCGCTGTTCCGCAAAATGCTCAACAATCACGGCATTCCGGAGTCTGAAGAATTGGTTAGCGGCATTGAAAATCTACAAGTGCAGTACGGCGTAGACAGTGACAACGACGGTACCATTGACCGTTATCAAGACGCAGGTTCGGTCGCCCAATGGCAGCAAGTGATTGCCGCTCGCCTATGGATACTGGCGCGCGCAGAATGCCCTGAAATTGGCTACACCAATAATCACACTTATGTGCTGGGCAACATAACTCTCGTTCCCAATGATAGCTTCCGTCGTCAGTTGCATAGCACCACCGTGGCGCTGCGTAACCACGCTACACCACTTTAACGAAAGCTTAATTTATGATACCTAAACAACAAGGCGCGGTTCTCTTTGTCAGCCTAGTAATGGTTACCATCATGACGCTGATGGTGCTCGCCGCGTTGGATACCTCGCTGCTGGAGACGCGCATCAGCGCAAACACCGCTATGGCCACCCAGTCTTTCGCCAGCGCCGAAGAATTACTTGCCAGCGCCGAAAAGACCATAGGCCACAGTGGCCCGCCCGATAGCCGCTATAGCGTAAAACACCTTGGCTGCTACCCACTTTCCGGGCAAGTCACAAACCGTTGCAACAATATCTATGAAGTAAACGTAATTTATACACATCCTCACGGCGGTACCAACACCCTAAAATCGTATGTCAGCACAACCACAGACCCCAATTCCTCTGACCCTAGCCCCGAAAATTTCATATCTACTCGTAGACTGGCCTGGATCGACCTTTAAGTTAACTCCAAGTAACTGCTACGCCACAAACCCTGCCAAACCCAGATTTTCCATTAGCACTCTACTGCGGCCGCACAATGCACTGAATCTGCGCGACAAAAGAAGAAAAACAGTCTGTCACCGTAGAATGACTACGCCTCCGACTGCTTTTCAGCTTTTCTCGCCCATCTTCAGCACCTTGCGCGCCCTCGCTACGAGGCCAATGAAAAATCCGGGCTAAAAAGCGGCTATTTCACACTGTAATCACGCAACTTTTGTTATTAT
>JANPPH010000073.1:0-3194 GCA_031428395.1 Gammaproteobacteria bacterium | reverse complement strand
CAACGCACTGAATCTGCGCGAGAAAAGATGAAAAACAGTCTGTCACCGTAGGGTGACTACGCCTCCGACTGTTTTTCATCTTTTCTCGCCCCTCTTCAGCACCCTCGCGCACCCTCGCTACGAGCCTAATGGAAAATCTGGGTTAACGAATCATACGATTCAGCATAGAGGATTACTTAGCACGCGCGCGTAACAAAAAAGTTACAGGGCCATCATTCGTCAGCGATACTTTCATATCAGCGCCAAACTGCCCTGTTGCCACCACCTTGTGTAATGCACGCGCCTTATCGACAAGAATACTGAACAAGTGCTGCCCGTCTTCAGGCGGCGCTGCGGGGGTAAAGCTTGGACGCATGCCTTGGGTGGTGTCTGCCGCGAGCGTGAATTGGGGTACGAACAATAAACCACCTTGAGCATCCCTTACGCTTACATTCATTTTGCCTGCGTCATCGGGGAAAACGCGATAACCGAGTATGCGTTGTAGCAGTCGATCGACCTGCACCTCTGTGTCGCCGCGCTCTATTCCTATAAATACTAACAACCCTTTATCAATAGCGCCCACGATTTCATTCTCAACGACAACGCAAGCGGTACTCACACGCTGCAGTAATGCGATCACAAGAAACGTTTGCTCATCTCGATAGTGGCGTTGACTAAAGCATCGGATGTAGCGGGCTCGGTCGCCGAGTGGCCGGCGTTGGAGATAACCAAAACAGATTCCGGCCAAGCTTGATGCAAATCCCATGCGCTTTTCATAGGGCAGACGATATCATAGCGGCCATGCACAATGGTGCCGGGGATGCCCACTAAACGATGGGCGTCGCGTAAAATTTGGTTGGGTTCAAGGAAGCTGTTATTGATGAAGTAGTGACATTCGATTCGCGCAAGGCTGAGCGCTGTGTAGGGATCGCCAAAATGATTGATGACCGACTGGTTGGGCAACAGCGTGGCACTGCGTCCTTCCCATACTGACCACGCTTTTGCCGCCGCCATGCGCGCCAGTTCATCATCGCCAGTAAGGCGTTTGTAATAAGCCCGCACAAAATTGCCGCGTTCTTCTTCAGGGATCGGGCGAACAAAATCTTCCCAAAAATCAGGATAAATCCAGTTCGCACCATCTTGGTAGAACCAGTGGATTTCAGCAGGACGGCACAAAAAAATACCGCGCAAAATCAGACCTAAGACGCGCTCTGGATGTGTTTGGGCATACACCAACCCCAAGGTGGAACCCCACGAGCCGCCGAATACCACCCATTTGTCTATACCAAGCTTTTCACGGATAACTTCCATGTCGGCGACTAATGCTTGGGTGGTATTGCGCGCTAATTCGGCATGTGGCGTAGACCGACCGCAACCGCGCTGGTCAAATAAAACGATGCGATAGACGTTGGGATCAAAAAAACGCCGGTGATAACGCTCGCACCCAGCGCCTGGCCCACCGTGTACGAACACCACGGGTATACCGTCAAGTGTGCCACTTTCCTCGACGTATAGCTTATGCGGGGAATCGACTTCTAGTGTGTGGGTGACAGAGGGCTTGATGTCAGGGTAGAGGTGGGCCATGCATCTTCTCTAGGCTTGAATAGGCTAAACCGACTCTTTATTTTTAATAAGTCGGGACGTACAAGCCCCGACTTATTAAGCCGATCGCCAACAATGATAAATTAACCCGCTGACGAACGCGAGGCGCGTTTGCGCTCATGCTCGAGCAACATTTTTTTGCGCACACGTACGTGTCCAGGTGTTACCTCGACCAATTCATCCTCGCCGATGAATTCCAGCGCCTGTTCCAAGGTCATGCGAATGGGTGGAACAAGAATAACGTTTTCATCTGTGCCGGAAGCGCGAACGTTGGTGAGCTGCTTACCTTTGAGGGGATTGATAATCAAGTCGTTATCGCGCGAGTGAATGCCGACAATCATACCTTCATAAACTTCATCGCCATGACCAATAAACAAACGACCACGTTCTTGCAATGCAAACAGCGCATAAGCAACGCATTTACCCATGCCGTTGGCAATCAATACACCATTGATGCGTTCGCCAATGCGACCTTTTTTCATCGGCCCGTAATGGTCGAAGACGTGATACATCAAACCCGTGCCCGATGTAGTGGTCATAAATTCGGTTTGAAAGCCGATCAAGCCACGCGCCGGAATGATGTAATCGAGGCGCACGCGGCCCTTACCATCTGGCACCATATCGACGAGATCAGCCTTACGCTCGCCCAATTTTTCCATGATGGAACCTTGGTGCTGATCTTCAACATCCACCGCCAATGTTTCGAACGGTTCGTGCTGTACCCCATCGACCATTTTAATAATGACTTCTGGGCGCGAAACGCCGAGTTCATAGCCTTCGCGACGCATCGTTTCGATCAAAATAGCCAGATGCAATTCACCACGACCAGAGACGCGGAATTTATCTGCATCGGCAGTATCTTCCACCCGCAGCGCGACGTTGTACATGAGCTCACGATCTAAACGTTCGCGGATCTGACGGCTGGTGAGGTACTTGCCCTCTTTCCCAGCGAAGGGTGAGTTATTAACTTGGAACGTCATGCTTACTGTCGGCTCATCGACTTGCAATGGCGGCAGCGCTTCAACTTTGGATGGGTCACATACGGTGTCGGAAATGCCGATGCCTTCGATGCCGGTGATGGCCACGATATCGCCCGCTTCTGCATCAGGCACTTCGGTACGCTCTAAACCAAGAAAGCCCAAGACCTGCAAGATACGGCCATTACGGCGCTTGCCTTCGTGGTCAAGTACAACTACAGGCATATTCGTCTTCACTTTGCCACGCGCAATACGGCCAATACCGATCACACCGACATAGTTATTATAAGCCAAGGTACTAATTTGCATTTGGAACGGGCCAGCAGGATCGACATTTGGCGGCGCAACGTGGTCCAGGATCGCCTGAAATAGCGGCGTCATATCGCCTTCGTGCACATCGGGCGTCATGCCGGCATAACCCTTAAGGGCCGAGCAATAAACTACCGGGAAGTCGAGCTGTTCTTCCGTCGCACCTAAGCGGTCAAAAAGATCAAAGGTTTGATCCAAGACCCAGCCTGGACGCGCACCGTGACGATCTACTTTATTGATCACGACAATGGGTTTAAATCCCATTTTGAATGCCTTCTGCGTGACAAAGCGAGTTTGCGGCATGGGGCCATCGACCGCATCGACCAA
>JANPPH010000072.1:0-8766 GCA_031428395.1 Gammaproteobacteria bacterium | reverse complement strand
CAACGCACTGAATCTGCGCGAGAAAAGATGAAAACCAGTCTGTCACCGTAGAGTGACTACGCCTCCGCCTGTTTTTCGTCTTTTCTCGCCCATCTTCAGCACCTTGCGCACCCTCGCTACGAGCCTAATGGAAAATCTGGGCTTATCCAAAAACTCGTGTATTGATTATAAGATACTTCTAAAGATCCATTGAACCTAAGTTTAGAAGTAGAAAGGAGGAATACGGGAAACAGACAGTTAGATTGTCCGTAAAAGATGGAATGGAAGTCGTGAAAAAACCTAAGGCTCGGTTTTGTGGATCTCTTCCTTAGGCATATCATTGTTAGCAGTGGCTACTATGTTGACTTTTGGTGGCGCTGGCGCTGGTCTAGGCGCGGTGATTAGGGGCATTAAAATGGGTGAGAGGGTTTTTAACAGCTGCACCGGCAGCGCACTCGTAAAGTGATAATCGCCCGCTGCTTGGCCTGGTACGTAAGCGGTAATGGTGCCGAAGAAACGATCGCCAATGAAAAAAACAAACACCGCTGCGCGATTCACAACCCGTGATTGAATCACCTTGCCGCCGGCGCCGTAGGTATCAAAGCGATGATCGCCAGTGCCGGTTTTGCCCCCAATGGGTATCTCGCTACCGTCGTGCTTGATAAATGCTTTGTAAACTCGGCGCGCCGTGCCTTGTTCGACAACGCCTAGAAGTGCGCCGCGCACGGCTTGTGCGACCTCCGGTGCCAATACTTGTTCGCCCGCTGAAGCGCTGCGTTGTATGACGGTCTCATACGGCGTCTTAGCGCCAAAGTGCAGACGTTCTACGCGGATGGTGGGATAGTGCATACCGTCATTGACCAGAATGCCCATTAATTCGGCGAGTGCCGCAGGACGATCGGCAGAGCTGCCTATTGAGGTTGCATAAGAAGGTACGAGTGAATCGAAAGCATATCCAAGGCGTTTCCATGCGCGGTGAATTTCCAGAAAGGCCTCCACTTCTAGTAAATTCCGTATGCGGCTGTCTTGGGCGTTCTTGTAGCGGGTTTTGAGTAACCAGCTATATACAGCTTGACGCTCATTGGCGCCAGCGCTGATAACCGCAGTCGCCGTAGCGGTAGGATGGTCGCGCAAGTAGGCCACCACCCATAGCTCTAGAGGGTGCACTCTGGCTATGTAGCCACGATCCGGCAAAGAAAATTTATCTATCCCATATTTTCCTTTGAGCGCCGAGAGATCGTCATCGCTTAAGGTTGTATTAGGCAATCGCATCCGCATGAATTTGATGAAGTCTTTGACGTCGGCGGCAGGATTAATGGAATTGTAGATGGTCGCAAGCTGCGGGGGTGTATTGCGGCTACTGCTAAGCAGTAATTCCATGGCTTCTGGCGCAGTCTTACCTTTGTATTTTCGGTAAAAACGCTGTGTAAACTCACTGCCTTCGCGGTCGGCAAAACGGGAAAGGTAAAGCGGTCGCCGCGCGTCTTTAGTGTCTTCTAAAAGCTTGCCCGCAGACCCCGGCACTTGGAACATGTAATAACGCACGATATCGCGCATCATGCGGATAAAAACTAAATTCACTGACTCATGCAAGGCTTGGCGCACGCTGATGACTTTCGAATCATCTTCTTTTTGAAAGTTGGCGAAGGTGTGAAGACCGCCGCCGGTGAAAAAGCTTTCATGCGGGCTTGCCGAATAGCGACGTTCTAGCGCTGCAGACAGGATGGCGGACAATGAGGTGTCTTTCTCGGTGGTGAGGTAGTCGATCGCCCAACGTGTGAGCAGATCGTTACTGCTTACCTCAACCGCTTGTAACTGTTCTTTTGCCATCGACGAATAACGCTTGTGAAGCAGGCTAACAACGTCGAGGTAGGTCACTAAGGTGCGTAATTTCGCTGATGACCCTAAGTCCAATTTAACGCCAGCGTTTATATCAAATGGCTGATCGAAATTGTCCGTTTGAACTCGTACGACGTTAGCATCATCAACATGTTCAAGCAGCGTGAAGCTGTAGATTATGCGCGACAAATCATCGGTTTCTGCTAGCAAGCGATGCCCATAAAGGCCCGCAGTATGGGCAAACTCTTTACCCTTGACGGCACGTAGCACTTGGGTGACGGCAGCTTGGGTCTGCTCATCCAAGGTGCTATTGACCGTCAAGTCGAGGCGGTCAAGATCGTATAACCGCGGTAAACCCATCAAGGAAATTAGGCGGCTGCGGATCGCGTTGGTAGCTTTGCTTTCAAGAAATGACGTTGGCTTAAGCGCACTGCCGCGACGAAATTCCAAGCCTGTTTTCCGCGTAAGATCGCGGAATTGACGCGTTATCAAACCCTCTTTCAACATTAGGTCGAGATAGGTGTTTGCTAGCGCATTGAGATTTTCCCGCCCGCCCGCTAGGTAATAGGAAGGCCGCCGCTGAGCCAGAAACAGGCTTAAAACTTGTTTATATGCCGCAGCCTGCGCAGCCTCCTCGACGCTGCCTGGCGCAGGGTTGCTGGTAAGCAGCTTATTCACGGAGTCAAATTGCGCGCCATACCATGCCCATAGCCCATCGCCCAAACCGTTAACTTCGCCGTAACCGGCGCGCGCCGCCAGCGGTACAGAATTGATGTAGTCAACGATGATTCGTCTGCGTGCAGTAGACGTTTCTTCGCCTTCCATGTAGGAACGCAAGCTCGCGGACGCCATTTGACGCAGTTTTTCCCGGCTTGACGCGGTGCGGCCTTCCGGCGAATGGCGATATTTTTCTATCTGTGTCGCTAAGGTACTGCCCCCTGCTGTGCGATGATCGTCATCAACAATTACGTTGACTGCGGCATCGCCGGCAATACGAAAAAGGCGATCCCATTCAATTGCGGGATTGCGTTTAGGATAGGTACTATCGAGAAGTTCACGATTTTCAATGAATAACAGGGTGTCTACAACGAGCGGTGGCACTTCGCTAAAGTCGGGATAAGCGCGCTCTGGAAAACGGGCTGAGAAAAGATCGCGACCAGTACGATCAAGAATGATCAAACCTGCTTGGGTTTTTTCGTGATAAATCGGGAAAATGTTGTTATCAATAATTTGGCTGAGTTCTGGCGATAATCGCGCCTGGGCCGCGACTTCATAGCCGCGGGCAGATAAAGAGTCAATAAACGAGGGGATTCCGACGTAGCCTAAGCGTTCATCATAGGGCCCAAACTTCGGAAAGTGCATGGCATGATTCGTGCCCGGTTCAAGTTTGAAGGATAATTCTTTAGTCAGGCTGGACAAGTATTTTGCTTGCTGCTCAGAGGTTTGCATTTCGCCCAAAATAAAGCTCGCGAGCGCCACCAGCAAAATGGCAGCCAAGAACAAGAGAACGACAGTGCGCCGACCATGTGAGCGTGGCTGATTCGGGTGTTCAGGGAATCCGTGAGCTATGTTCATGCAAACAGTGTTTGATGGGTAGGCCTAAAAGCGGTAATTGAGAGTACAGCGCGAACTGAATAAGCGTGCGCGAATGGCCTCAATTGCCGTTTTAGGGTGATGTATAAGGTGGGCTGAAAACTTCGCCATGAATAACAACGGCCGTCTTAAATTAATTTAAACAAAACAGCGGGTCAAGGTGCGTGAACGGTCGCACCCAGGCCGCATATTGAAATTCACACATAAAAAAATCTGCTAAATCATACCACAAATTTCGTGCGGCTTAGTGATCGCACCGGCCCTTCATGCTTCTGTTGGTTAGTATCGTCAACGACGAGGAATTCTAAACCGCTGGCCCGGATATATAACTGAGGTATGGCTTAAGCGATTGACAGCCAACACTTCTGACACGCTAACTCCGTAATTGGCGGCGATAATAAACAAGTTATCGCCTTTGCGTACAACGTGGACTAAGTGTCTGGCTTTCTCTGTGGCTTTTTTGGCGAACGATTTGGTGTTGTTATGATCGGCAATGCGCAGTTTTTGCCCTACTCGTAACAAATGTTGCCGGGATGACAGGCTGTTCATGCGCCGCAGCTCGGCGAGGGGAATGTCATACTGTCGGGAAACAGAAGATAAGGTGTCTTTCGTGCGCACTAAATGGAACCCGCTTAAGTTATTGCTGGTTTTTTTAACCCGTTCTTGAGCGCTTTCTGTTGCCGATTCGTTGGCCGCAAGATTCGCTCTCTCCACCGGTTTAGCCGCCATTAGCCCTTCGGATTTTTCCGGCAACCATACTTCTAATCCTGCAGGCAATAAGGCATTAGCGCTTAATCGGTTTAGCCAGGCAGGATTAATTTCGGCGAAATCTTTGATCTCGACGCCATAGCGGTTGGCCAAATGCTTTGTGCGAGTGGGTTGGTCCAACACCACGCTCTTTAATAAATAAGGCGCATGGCTGGTAATACCTTCCGGAAAAAACTGCTGCGGGTTTTTCGCAACTTCTCTTGCAGCTAAAAACTCTGCGTAAAAGCTTTTCGAGGCGAAACCAAAATAATTTGAACGATATTCACGCAAAATTCGGTCAAAATCGGTGCCAAATGCGTTTTTGGCCCGCATCATGCCACCAACGCCATGGTTGTAGGACGTTACGGCCAGCGACCAGTCACCCAATAAATCATGCGCCTTGCGTAAATACCGCGCCGAGGCGCGAGCGCTGGCAATGGGGTCTAAACGCTCATCAACGCTATTGTCAATGCGCATGAACATTTTTCCGGTGGGTCGGGTAAATTGCCAAATGCCGACGGCGCCAGCGGAGGATCGGGCGTGGTTTTGGAAAGACGACTCGACGTGCGGCAAAAACGCCAAGTCTTCTGGCACGCCTTGTTCGCGCAAAATACGCCGGAAAATTTCATCGTAGCGGCCACTAATTTCTAGACCGCGCTTAAAGCGTTCACGTAAGCCACGTTGTGCTCTTACCCGTAGGTAGGCATCTTTTACCGCGTCTACACCCGCCGACTCAACAATTTGACGCAATAAATCGGCATCATCGGCGTTTAAATTGCTTGGTTCATCGGCAAACAGTGAAATATTGCGCAGCCGGGCAACAAGGGTTTCGCGTTCGTGCTCCACGAGGTCGCGCTGCGCACTGGTGAATGATTCGCGTGGTTCACCTGGAAGGCTGACGACTTTATACACCAATCCCGGGTGTTCGAAGTCATGCAAGGCGACTTGATTTAAGCTCCATGCGGCATAGACATTGCGCCAAAATTCAGCGCGCTCTTTGAGCGCAGGACTGACAGGAAACGGATCCGAGGCAACGGTTTGCGCTGCGGGAAGTTCTGTTGATAAATTCGGGGTTGCGAAGGCCCAACTGACGCTCGGGACGAGCATCGCCATTGCCAACGGCAGGGCCAAGCTGAGGCAAGTCCGTGTCTTGCCACCAGCGATTGCGCGACTAACACCGGAACTTTTCTCAAAGCAGGTGTTTGCAAGATGAAAACGGCTCGTTTTTGCCACTTTTTTACTCGTCACGAGGTCATATCTCCCTTTCGCAAAAACCTTTTGTATCATTTGACACTTTCCTAGATCGGGGGTAAAAAAAACATACGCAGATAGCGCTACGCTTTCAATCTTTTTACATGTCTCAACGCGATGCAATTTTCGTGCAATAAAGCGACATGTAAATGAGATGTTTATGAATAGGTAGCGAAATCAGATTCTAACAGCATCTACCCGCGCAATATACCGCTTCTTACAAAAGCTAGATCCCAGCGTCGGGCCGTGTTATTCATTCCGAGCGTCAAAGAAATGGGGTTGTTGGCATGCAGGTGATGGAATTCCGTCTGACAACTTTGGCTAAATGCGGGATAATCATCGGTTTTGGAGATGGGTTTTATGAAGAATCAGCGTTACGTCTTGTGTGTACCCCTTATTTTGGCCTTAGCGAGCTGTGCTACAGACGATCCCAATCGGCGTGCCAAAATGGGTGCGGTCGTGGGTGCTGTGGTCGGTGGGGTCGCCGGGCATCAAGCGAATTCGGATAAAGGACGTTTCGTCGGCGCGGCTGTGGGAGCCATTGGTGGCGCTGCAGTGGGCAACTATATGGACAAACAGCAAAAAGAATTCGATCAAGCGCTGAAGCAAGAGCAACAAGACCATGCTGTGGAGATTGAGCGCCTTCAGGACGGCGCGTTAAAGTTAAGTTTGAACAGCGAAGTATCGTTTGATTTTGGTAGCGCCGCGATTAAACCAGCCTTTGCACCGTCGCTGGATAAGTTGGCCGAAGTATTGAAAACTTATGACAAAACGATTGTCCATGTCGTCGGCCATACCGACAATGTGGGAACTACCGCTTATAATTTGGATCTTTCGAAGCGGCGGGCAGCAGCAGTCGTGGCATATCTTGATCGTAAAGGCGTTGTCAAAGAGCGCTTACGCACTGAAGGCCGAGGCGAAAGCGAGCCCCGTGAGAGTAATGCCGCAGAAGCGGGTCGACAGCTTAACCGACGGGTTGAGATTTATGTGAAGCCAGTGGTGGAAGGCGAAGAACAAAAGGCGCTTGAGTCGCCAAAGGGGTAACAAGACATGTCGTCGAGTGCAATTCAGAATCTGGAAAAACTGATTATCGATCTCGAAACTCGCTTAGCGTTTCAAGATGATTTTGTTTTGGAACTCAATGATATCGTGATCGAGCAACAGCGGCAGCTTGACGAATTGCGCATCGAAGTGAAATCCTTGATCAGCTATTTGCGGAACGAGTTGCCGTCTTTAATTGCGACGCCAAGCGAAGAAACGCCACCGCCGCATTACTAAGGAGAATTATGAAGATTGGTACGCCAAACTCGCCCAGTGCCACGCGAGTGATGTTGCTTGGAAGTGGCGAGTTGGGCAAGGAAGTGATTATCGCTTTGCAGCGTTTAGGCGTCGAAGCGATTGCGGTTGATCGATACCCGCATGCACCGGGTCATCAAGTCGCACATAAATCGCATGTGATAAACATGGCCGACCCAGTGGCTTTGCGCGCCTTGGTTGAACAAGAACGGCCGCATATTGTGGTGCCTGAAATCGAAGCCATCGCCACCGAAGCCTTGGCGGGTATAGAACGTGACAATCTTGCGGTGGTTATTCCCACGGCAAGGGCGGCGCAATTGACGATGAATCGCGAAGGGATACGCCAGCTCGCGGCGGAAGAGCTGGGCTTGCTAACATCGCGTTTTGCCTTCGCCACGAGTTTGACCGAGTTGCGTGCGGCGGTGGATGGCGGTATTGGCTATCCGTGTATCGTGAAGCCCGTTATGTCATCTTCCGGCAAGGGCCAATCGACAGTCGCCGAGCCTGAAGACTTAGAAGCGGCCTGGGATTATGCCATGCGCGGCAGTCGCGTCAACCATGGCAAAGTTATTGTCGAGGAAATGATCGATTTTGATTTTGAAATTACGCTGCTAACCGTGCGTGCTCTGGATGCGCACGGTGAAATCGAAACACACTTTTGCGCGCCCATTGGCCATGTGCAGGTGCGAGGCGATTATGTTGAGAGTTGGCAGCCGCAACCGATGACTGACACGGCTTTGCGCCAGGCGCAAACCATCGCGAAAGCAGTTACCGACAACCTAGGCGGGCGCGGTATTTTTGGCGTGGAAATGTTTGTCAAAGGTGATCGAGTGTGGTTTAGCGAGGTGAGTCCGCGCCCGCATGACACGGGTATGGTAACAATGATCAGCCAAGTGCAAAATGAATTTGAGCTGCATGCGCGCGCCATTCTCGGATTGCCTGTTTCGACAGCCATGCTGCGCCCCGGCGCAAGCGCTGTCATCTATGGCGGCATCGAAGCCCAAGGCATCGCCTTTGAAGGTGTAGACGAAGCCTTGCGCGTGCCGCAGACCGAACTGCGTCTTTTCGGCAAACCTGAATCCTTTGAACGTCGCCGCATGGGAGTGGCCCTGGCGTTTGCCGCAACGGTTGACGAGGCGCGCTCACAGGCGAAATTGGCGGCGAGCAAGGTGAGGCCAGTGGAGGGGGTTAATAGTTAGCGCGGTGGGCTGGATTATGACTATAAACCGTCAGAGATTTTTGCCGGTAAGCGAGAGTTTTTCTGACGATGTTCTGGTTCGAGCCCTAAGCGCACTTAGGGCGCTATCCAACCACTTCACTGCGGGAATCCAGGGTTTTCCTCCGGCGTCATGGATTCCCGCCTACGCGGGAATGACGAAGAGTTCAGACGATTGCCTCAGGTCAGTGCGCTTCATCTTCGAGCACTTTTTTTTGCGTCGCATGCATTAAACCCAGATTTTCCATTAGCGCTCTACTGCGGCCGCGCAAAGCACTGAATCTGCGCGAGAAAAGATGAAAAACAGTCTGTCACCGTAGAGTGACTACGCCTCCGACTGTTTTTCATCTTTTCTCTCGCATCTTCAGCACCTTGCGCACCCTCGCTACGAGGCTAATGGAAAATCTGGGTTAAACGTTGTGTATAGTGCCTAACAACGATTGCTCACGTGTCACATGCCCTTTACTGCTTTGAGCACTATGTTTTTTGATCTTAGCACTGCAAATATTCTTCTCGTTTTGGCCATCTTTGTCTGGACCGGTTTTGTGCGCACGGGTCTGGGGTTTGGCGGGGCGGCATTGGGCTTGCCCCTTTTGTTGCTCATCCACAATCAGCCGATTGATTGGTTGCCTATCATCGGTGCGCATCTGTTGTTCTTTTCCGCCTTAACGTTGCGCACGCGGTTGAACAACGTGGATTGGGGGTATTTGAAGAAATCGGCCTTACTGATTATTCCATCGGCCTTGGTTGGTGTGTTGGGTCTGTTGAATCTGCCTAACGACTGGCTGGTAATTTTTATCTACTCAGTCACGCTCTTTTATGCGATTACTTGGGTAATGAACTGG
>JANPPH010000071.1:0-4091 GCA_031428395.1 Gammaproteobacteria bacterium | reverse complement strand
TGCGGTCCGCACAAAGGCGCTTTTATGTCTGCGATCTCGAATCCGTTGTCTAAATCTTAGCTTATTGATTCCTCGCGTCAAAGGAGAGTAAGTCATTGCAAGTAGGGTTAAACCCAGATTTGCCATTAGCACTCTACTGCGGCCGCACCAGGCGCTAAAGCTGCGCGAGCAAAATTGAAAAACAGCCTGTCACCGTGGAGTGCCTACGCCTCCGGCTGTTTTTCAATTTTGCTCGCACATCTTCAACACCTTGCAGACCCTCGCTACAAGGCTAATGGAAAATCTGGGTTAAATTCGTTAGTGGGCTTTAATAACATCATGCTTGAGCGTGATGCGCATCAAATCTGGCAGCGAGTCAGCTTGCATTTTCTCCATAAATTTGGCTCGGTGCGCCTCAATGGTTTTACTACTGACACCGAGCTGCGCGGCAATGGCTTTGTTGGATTTGCCGGAAATCACCATCTCCATCACTTCGCGTTCACGCGGCGTCAGCTTGGCCCAGCGCGACTCAATTTCGGCACGCTGCGACTGTTCGCCACGCCATTCGATGTCTTGTTTAATGGCGCGCTGAATGCGATCGAGCAATAGTTGGTCATTGAAAGGCTTGCCGATAAAGTCCGCGGCACCCGATTTCATTGCCCGCACCGCCATTGGAACATCGCCGTGTCCAGTTAAAAAGATAATAGGTATCCTAATCTTGTTGCTCAGTAATCTTTCCTGCAGGTCCAAACCACTCATCTCCGGCATGCGCACGTCAAGCACGAGACACCCAGGTCGGCCGGGGCGGTAGTTGGCGAGAAATTCTTTCGCTGAGGCGAAAGTTTCCACTT
Organism: Gammaproteobacteria bacterium; assembly: GCA_031428395.1. Lineage (GTDB taxonomy): Bacteria > Pseudomonadota > Gammaproteobacteria > JAADHS01 > JAADHS01 > JANPPH01. Next base: position 3,261 of record JANPPH010000071.1, on the reverse strand, counting down.
TTAAGCCTACCGATTCGATTAGCCAGCGTAACGAGCGGCGTACCGCTTCATCATCGTCTACTACAAAAACTGTCGTGTCCTCGGCCATTTTTCTGCCTCCATTCTTGTTAGGTCGGTAGGGTGAAATGGAATGTGGTGCCGCGGCTGGGATTGCGCGTCGCCCATAAACGGCCCCCATGCGCCTCGATGAGTGATTTGCTGATCGCTAGCCCCATTCCCATTCCGGTGCTTTTTGTTGTAAAGAAAGGATCAAAGACCTTGTCCGGGTTCTCCATCGGCAAGCCCTCGCCGCTATCGCGGATCGCTACCTCAACCATGCCATCGCTCGTTAGTGATGTCTCAAAGGTCAATTCGCGAGCGTTTTGATCGACGCTATTCATGGCTTCAACGGCATTGCGTACTAGGTTGAGCAATACTTGTTCAACTTGAATCAAGTCGACTTGTACCGGTGGCAATTGTTCGGCCAGCTGCGCGCGTAAGTGCACGTTTTGTTTGCGGATCTCAAATTTTGCGATACCTAGGACTTCACGCAGAATGTCGTTGACGTGAACGCTGACGCGCTGCGTCTCGCCCTTGCTGACGAAATTACGCATACGGCGGATGATTTCGCCGGCCCGCTGAGCCTGTTTGGTCACTTGCTGCATGGCATCTAAGAGCTCACGCGGATTGTTGTTGCCGGCGGAAATGCGACGTACGCAGCCTTGGGTGTAACTTACGATGGCGGCGAGTGGCTGATTAAGCTCATGGGCCAGGCCAGTCGCCATTTCGCCCATGGTGGAAAGCCGCGATACATGGACTAATTCGGCCTGATGTTGGCGAGACTCTTCCTCAGCTTTACGACGATCGGTAATGTCGATACCGGTGCTGATAATGTATTTCACCGCATTATTTTCGTCGCGAATAACGGTATTCGACCACGCAACTAGGCGATTCTCGCCATCGCGTCGTCGCCAATGGTGTTCATGTTCGTTGCGCAATGCACCGCGTGCCAATTCGTCAAAAACGGCCCGTACTTCGGCCGTTTCCTCAGGGAGTACGAGGCGCGTCCAGGGTTGGCTGTCTTTCACCTCTTCAAATGTATACCCCGTTGTTTCCTGGCAGCCGCGATTGAATCGAATAATGTTTCCCGACGCGTCGTATACCACAACCAATGCACCAGCGGTTTCCAGAATTGCCGAGATAAAATTACGCTCTTCGCGGAGTGCGTTTTCAGCCTGTTTGCGCTCCGTGACCATTTGGCGCAACCAACGGTTGGTGGCTCGCAGGTCGGCAGTGCGCTCTTCGACACGCATTTCTAACTCCAAATGCGCTTTGCGTAAGGCCTCGTCCGCTTTAATCCGATCCGTGATGTCGGTAACGGTGCCGATGTAGCCCGTGACCTCACCACTGCTGTCGCATTCAACCACCGCTTGGCCAAATACCCAGGCGACGATACCGTCTTCATGGCGAAAGCGAAATTCAGCCTTAAACGCCAGACGATTGAGAATGGATTTGCTCCAAAGCTCGGAGATACGTGAACGGTCGTCAGGATGGATGGACGTTAGCCAGCCGTGGCCGAGTGCTTTATCTGGCGTTAAATTGGTTATTTCGAGCCAGCGCTCATTGGTGTAAATGAAACGCCCAGTGGCATCGCATCTGAAAATTCCAACGGGCAACAGCTCAGCCAGAGCTTGATAGCGCAACTCGCTGTTGTGGAGCGACTCTTCGGCCTGCTTACGTTCGGTGATATCCCGAACAATGACGATGACTTGTTTTTTGAGATAGGGGACTAAGCGCGCTTCAAAAATGATGCCGCGTTGGTCGAGTTCGACATGAGATTCGATCCCAATCGGCGTCCCGGTTTGTACTACATGCGTGATGGCTTTTTGATATTGCTGCCCGGCTTTGGGCGGAAAAATATCCGGCAATTTTTTGCCGATCAATTTTTCCATTGGGAATTGCAGTCGCGACATTTGCCCGGAGTGATAATCGAGGATAGTCCCATCGGAATCTAGCCGGAAGAACAAGTCGGGGAAGGCCTCGAAAATGGCCTGCATCTCCGAGGTCTTTTGCAAATAACGGTTTTTTTCCCGCTTACGCTCTGAAATATCGCGGATGATGCCGGTAAACCAGCGCTTCTGGCCGAGCTTAACTTCGCTGACGGTCAGTTCCATGGGGAATGTGGTGCTGTCTTTGCGCTGGCCAACGACTTCGCGCCCTATGCCTATAATTTTGCGCTCGCCAGTCGCCAGGTAATGCCGCAAGTAGTGATCGTGTTCATCACGATAAGGCGCAGGCATGAGTTGTTTGATATTTTCGCCTACTATTTCCCTGGCGACGTAGCCAAACATTTTTTCCGCAGCGGGGTTAAAGGTCTCGATCGCGCCATGCTCGTCAATAATAATGATAGCGTCGATCGCCGCGTTCAATATGGCGCGCAACCTGCCTTCGCTTTCTCGGAGAGCTTCTTGGGCGCGAACGATGTCCGTCAATGCTGCCAGTGGTTTCGTCATGAGTAATTGTCGCAGCGCCACTGTCCTGATTTGAAATGATTGGTTTTATTTTGATTGCGCTTGGCTAGTGGCCTCCCCTAATTATGTGTCATTTTTTTGACATCGTTGTGATGGGGCGGCGCACTCGCATATATTGGTCATGTTGGGGCTATAGAGTCAACTGGGATGCGCAATTTTACTAATTAAAAGTGTCGAGGGTCTTAAAATCGCGGCCGACCATTGGCTTTTTTGCGCTTACCCGCAAAACTTTACCTAGGGCGTATAAGTAACTATGGCACTTTTTTGCGAAATTTCCCTATATGGCAAATGTCGCAAAAAATTTCGAAGGGCGCGTTACTTGGGTCGCAACGCGCTTTTAACCCAGATTTTCCGATAGCCTCGTAGCGAGGGTGCGTAAGGTGCTGAAGATGGGCGAAAAAAGAAGAAAAACAGTCGGAGGCGTAGTCACTCTACGGTGACAGACTGTTTTTCTTCTTTTCTCGCGCAAATTCAGTGCGTTGTGCGGCCGCAGTAGGGCGCTAATGGAAAATCTGGGTTAAGAAGGAATTGGGATTTAGCGTTCTAAATGCTCAATTTTGCCCGCTACACCAAGCCACTCGCCAGCATCGCTGGGCGCAGGCTTTATTTCGGTAATGACGGGCCAATTTTTTGCCAGGTCGGCGTTTAGCTCTAAAAATTGCTGCTGGTCGTCGGGCAGATCATCTTCCGCGAAAATCGCATCGGCTGGGCATTCGGGCTCGCAAAGGGTGCAGTCGATGCACTCATCGGG
>JANPPH010000070.1:0-13340 GCA_031428395.1 Gammaproteobacteria bacterium | reverse complement strand
CATCCCGATTGGATTCCTTACCGTACCTCCTATTACAAGGAAACGTGGGGCTTTTGCCTAAGCCATAACGATTATTTGCGCCTAGAGGACGGTGAGTATGAAGTCATGATTGACTCGACTTTGGAAAATGGGCATCTGACTTACGGCGAGTACTATCTGCGCGGTATGCTTCCTGAGGAAATACTCTTTTCTTGTCATGTATGTCATCCATCATTATGCAACGACAACCTCTCAGGTATTGCTTTAACGACGTTTTTGGCGAAAGCTCTGAGCCGCACGGAGAATAGGAAATATTCCTATCGATTTTTGTTTATTCCCGGCACGATTGGATCAATCTGCTGGCTAAGCCGCAATGAAAATATTGTACAGAATATTCGCCATGGTCTTGTCGTCGTTTGTGTCGGCGATGGTGGGCATTTTAGCTATAAAAAATCTCGGAAAGGTAATGAAGAAATAGATAGAGCTGCGTTGCACATATTGCAACATATGGCACCTGGATTCGAATGCACAGAGTTCTCGCCTTATGGTTATGATGAGAGACAGTATTGTTCGCCTGGGTTTAATCTGTCAGTAGGAAGCTTGTCACGCAGTTCACATGGCAAGTATCCGCAGTATCATACCTCTGCCGACAATCTTGACCTCGTTAAGCCTGACTACTTAGAACAGTCATTGGAAATCTATCAGGCGCTAGTTTCGGTGCTGGAGAATAATGCCGTTTATGTTAATCAACAGCCCAAGTGTGAACCGAGGCTTGGAAAGAGAGGTCTCTACCGCAGCGTTGGCGCCACGAGTAGTCAAACTGAGCATGATATGGCATTGTTATGGGTGTTAAATCTCTCTGATGGCGCTAACAGTTTGCTGGATATAGCAGAGCGCTCTGGTATGCATTTCAAAACAATTGCTAGTGCAGCTCAGGCGTTAAAAGGATGTGGATTGATTGTGGAGAGCACCATAGGTTTTTAGTTGCTCAGGAATAGGGATGTCGCGCTATGGGTGCACTGTCAAAACAAATCGCCGTTGTTACCGGGGCGGGTAGCGGCATAGGACGCGCTATAGCAATGGGCATCGCGCAGCATGGCGGCCACGTCATGCGTCTTGGTCGCGATGTGCCCAAACTCGCTGAAACCCAACGGCGTATTGCCATCAATGCAAGCGGTTCCAGTCAGTCCTATGTATGCGATTTGGGATCAGCCGATGGAGTTGTCGAGACAGCGCGAACATTGGAAATGGATCATGGGAAAATCGACATACTAGTACATAGCGCAGGAATAGTCGCGAGCGACCCCACGACCACTCCTTTCGCCGATACGTTTGATCTTCAATATAGCGTCAACGTGCGCGCACCGTATATTTTGACCAGGGCTTTGGTGCCTAGCTTGCAAGCGCGCAAAGGGCAGCTTGTTTTTATTAACTCCAGTGTTTGCTTACAACCGGCAAAAGTGAGTTTTGCCGCGTATACCGCATCAAAAATGGCCTTGAAGGCAGTGGCTGATAGTTTTCGAGCGGAGTTCAATACGGCAGGTATTCGCGTCTTAACTGTGTATCCCGGCAGCACGGCGTCGCCAATGCAGGCGAGCTTGCATCAAGCGGAAGGCAAAGCGTATTACCCTGAGAGGCTGCTACAACCAGAAGATGTAGCGCAACTGGTGTTAGCCGCGCTATTAACAGCACGCACTGCAGAAGTGATGGATATTGTGGTGCGACCAATGCAAAAAGCCTAATCACAGAAAATCGAGTGGCGACTCAAATGGAATTGGAATTATTGAGGCAAAGGTATGAATGTAGAAAATGACGAAATTGCAGTTACCGTCATCGAACCTATAAAAGGCTGGGAGCTAATCGACTTCAAGGAATTGCGAGACTATAAAGATCTCTTCTATTTTTTAGTGTGGCGCGATGTCAAAGTGCTTTATGCCCAGACAATCCTGGGCTTCGGTTGGGCGCTGCTACAACCGCTCATACAAATTATTATTTTCACTATCGTTTTTGGCAACGTTGCAAAAATAGCGACCGATGGCGTGCCGTATTTTTTATTTACGACCTTGGCTATCGTGCCATGGACGTACATGTCCACTGCGGCCACTCAATCCAGCCAGAGTTTAGTCAGTGGCCAAGCTATGCTCGGAAAAATATATTTTCCTCGTCTAATTTTTCCGATCGTCCCTATTTTGTCCCGCCTCGTGGATTTTGCTATTTCAATGCTAATTGTGGTCGTTGTCATGTTCTATTACGGTGTCGGCTTAACCTGGAACATGATCTATCTACCAGTATTTATACTAATGATGATTGCGTTACCTGCCGGTGTCGGCATGTGGTTGGCTGCACTGGCGATTCGTTTCAGGGATGTGAAATTCGGCATGCAGTTTGGCATACGCATGCTGATGTACACCGCGCCTATCGTATATTCGGCAGCCTCGATTCCGGAAGGATATCGCCTAATTTACTCACTCAATCCGCTCGTGGGGGTCATTGAAGGCTTTCGTGCCACTTTATTAGGCACAGCAATCCCGTGGGAATATATTTATCCCGGTATGGCGTCTATCATCATAATATTGGTGAGTGGAGCTTTCTACTTCAGACGCATGGAGCGTGTGTTTTCCGATGTTATATAGGTCTTATCCGGCGGCGTGCGATGTTGATGGAAAAGTTAGGTTTCAGAAAAGGCTAAATTGAAAACAAATGAGCAGTTGCGCAATAAAAATTAATAATGTCAGTAAGCTGTTTCGTATCGGCTGCAAGGAACGTCAGCATGATACGTTAAGCGCTTCAGTGGCGAGTTTTTTTAAAAGTCCGTTGGACAACTATCGACGTTATCGTTCTTTGTATCGATTTGATGATGTCAACCTTCAGAGCAAAGAGGGAAATGCAAAAGATTCGGAGGATGTGTTGTGGGCATTGCGTGATGTTTCATTCGACATAGCACATGGCGAAGTCGTAGGCATAATCGGTGGCAATGGAGCAGGCAAGTCGACGCTATTAAAAGTCATGTCACGGATCACGCCTCCAACGAAAGGAAGCATTGAACTACGCGGCAGAGTTGGCAGTCTCTTGGAGGTTGGAACGGGATTTCACCCGGAATTAAGCGGTCGGGAAAATGTATACCTCAATGGTACGATCTTGGGCATGACGAAGCGCGAGGTTGATCGACGTTTCGACGAAATCGTGGATTTTTCAGGCGTGGAGAAATTTCTCGACACGCCTGTAAAGCGATATTCAAGCGGTATGCGAGTGCGCTTGGCTTTTGCTGTGGCTGCCCACCTAGATCCGGAAATTCTAATCATCGATGAAGTGTTGGCCGTCGGCGATTCAGAATTCCAAAAGAAATGCCTTAATCGGATGAAGGATGTTGGTGCTGAAGGGAGGACGGTGTTGTTTGTCTCGCATAGTATGCCGGCCATTACACGTTTATGCCCCCGTGCCATTTTAATGCAGGCAGGGAAAATCATTGCGGATGGACCTGCGCACAAAGTTGTGGCAACACACTTGCATTCCGGGCATGGAATTGCGGTGTGTGAGTGGGAAGATGCGGCTAAGGCCCCAGGTCGCAGTGTGGTGCGCCTGCGTGCGGTACGAGTTCGAGATAGGCAAGGCAATATTGCGGAGGCCTGTGATATTCGTCAACCGGTGGGGCTTGAAATGGAATATGACGTTCTGCAATCGGGCCATGTCTTGTTGCCGCATTTTCAGATCAAAAATGAGGATGATATTGAAGTATTTTCAGCGCATGATCTGGACGCCGAGTGGCGAGGTAAGGATCGGCCAAGCGGCCGCTATAGGAGTACAGCGTGGATACCAGGAAATCTAATGGCGGAAGGCATGTTTTTTGTAACTGCCGCACTTATTACGCTCAATCCAAACTCATTTCAGTTCTGCGAGAATGAAGTCGTGGCCTTTCAAGTTATCGACAACAATGACGGCGATACAGCGCGCGGCGATTGGGTTGGCAATATGGGTGGCGTGATGCGGCCGATGCTGGAATGGGACACGGTGTTTCAGCCCGAGAGATAGTCTCGATTGCGATGCTATGATTCCTTAAATCAACTTAGGGAGCAGGGAGGAAATGACAATGTTCGGTTTAGGCGCTTCGGTCCTTTTCACTGCGTTTTTTTGTCGATTGTTATCTAATGTCATCTATTGTTGTTATCCAAGCCGATATCTAAAATGAAAGTCACTGTAGTTATTCCCTGCTTCAATGGGGCGGCGACTCTAACCGATACGCTCAATGCTTTGGCGACGCAAAAATGGGAGCATCCATGGGAAGTCGTCTTTGCTGATAACGGATCTACCGACAATTCGCGTGAAATTGCGCAAGGGTTTATGGAATCCATGCCGAATTTACGCGTGGTCGATGCATCGCAGCGCCGCGGCCAACCGTTCGCCTTAAACGTTGGTGTGGCGGCGGCAACGGGTGATGCAATCGTATTTTGTGATGCCGATGATGTCGTGGGTCAAGGTTGGTTAGCGGCGATGGGCAATGCATTATCACAGCATCAATTTGTCGCGTCACGCATGGACATAGAACTGCTAAATCCTCACTGGACTCATTCATATCGAATTAATCCACAAAGAAATGATATTCAGCATGTAAATTATCCACCGTATTTTTCCCATGCGGGGGGTGGCACGCTGGGTGTGCATCGAAGCTTGTGTTTGGAGGTCGGGGGCTTTGATGAGACTTTGCCTTATTTGCATGATACCGATTTCTGCTTTCGCATTCAGATGAAAGGAGAAGAACTTTGTTTTGTCCCGGACGCAATAATGCACGTTCGATTTCGTACGAGTTTAAAGTCGATTTATCGCCAAGCCTGTAACTATGCGGAATACAACGTGCTATTGTCCAAGCGTTATCGAAGTTATGGATTGCCAGCGCCGGGTAGATGGCGAAAATATGCGCGAGACTGGCAGCAAGTGATCAAAATGACACGCAAACTGCGTGGTGGAAATGCGGAAAAAGCGGCTTTTCTATCACGCTTAGGTTGGCAGGTGGGTCAACTTTGGGGAATGATCAAGCATCGCGGCTATCCTGTAGCGTAGCTAGCTCTACGCAAAAAATTCGCTGAAGCCGGCTAAAAAGCGTACAACTCACTGTCATTGTGAACGACACTTCTCCACTTTCTGTCGCCTAGCAAACATAGCTTGGTCTATTGTTTTGTGGCGCCGATAGTGCTGACGACAATTGAGGCTGCAAATGTTTAGGAACAACCCGTTATGCGAAATATCGCGAAATATTGGCGCGCGCTCAAGCAACACATGTTGGGATCGATTGTTCGGGTGAACACCAATCAGGCGCTGATTTCGTTGACCTTCGATGATGGTCCCGACCCCGATGTTACGCCAATTCTGTTATCGATATTGAAAAAATATCGAGCCAAAGCAACATTTTTTATGGTGGGCAAAGAGGCGCGGCGTTTTCCCGCGTTAGTAGCGCGTGTACATGCCGAAGGGCACGCAATCGGCAACCATTCTTGGGATCACCCCTCATTTCCGCTTATTACTAGCAACTTGAGGCGTCGTCAAATTCTAGATTGCAAAACTGCTTTGACGCCCTTTGGAACAAAAATTTTTCGGCCACCTTTTGGTCATTTAAATCTGTCAGCGCGTCTTGAGGCGATGTGGCTGGGATATGACATTGTTTTGTTCGATGTGGTCGCTGAGGATTGGCGAGCGCATGACGCAGAATGGATGGTAGCTAAACTCATGCGCGAGATTCGGCCCGGCAGTATCGTGTTGTTTCACGATGCGCTCTATTATGTGTTTGACGACGATTACGTTGACCGTCATACCATGTTAACGGCAGTGGAAGAGCTATTAGTGCGACTCTCAGGCCAGTATCAGTTTGTGACTGTTCCACAGTTGCTTAAGTGCGGTAAACCTGTGCGTAAACTGCTATATAGAAAAGAAAACCAGCAGTGGCTTAACGGCCTCAAAAGGCCGTATCCAAAAAACCAACCTTTGGATCACCAGTTTACTGACACTGATGGTTAGCGCTGATGCTGGCAGTGATTCCATTAGTCCCACATGCGCTACGCAGCATTTTTGTGTTCATGGCCGTGTAGAAATTTGAGAATCTCGCTGCGTAGGCGAAGATAGCGAGCGTCGTCGGCAAGGTTGAGGCGTAGTCTTGGTCGTGGCAGGTCAATCGCAAGCGTGGCACCAATTGTGGCGGCAGGGCCGTTTGTCATCATAATTACCCGATCCGAAAGAAGCGCGGCTTCATCGACATCGTGTGTGACCATTACCACTGTTGTTCCCAATAGACTGACAATATTTAACAACTCATCTTGCAGACGGGCACGAGTTAGTGCGTCAAGCGCACCGAACGGCTCATCAAGAAGCAACACTTTTGGCTGCATGGCGAAGGCGCGCGCAATGCCTACACGTTGCTTCATGCCGCCAGAGATTTCATGCGGAAATTTGTCTTTGGCGTGCCCCAGGCCAACCAGCTCAAGCGCTTCCAGCGTGCGCTGATTAAGTTTTTGTTTGCTTTCGGTTGAGCTAAATACACTGGTTACGGCAAGATGAACGTTTTGAAAACAGCTTAGCCAGGGCAGTAGTGAATGATTTTGAAATACCACTGCGCGTTCAGGGCCAGGCCCCGCAATTTCTTTGCCCGCGCAAAGCAGGGCGCCTTCGGTTGGCATAACTAGGCCAGCAATTAGATTTAGCAACGTTGATTTGCCACAACCCGAGTGCCCAATTAACGAAATGAATTCGCCTTGGAATATGGTGAGATCAATATTTTGTAGCGCCACAAAGCGCTCGCGTTTGGTTTCAAACACCATGCTGACTTTCTCCACCTGAACAAACTTAGTATTCATGTTTCGTCTCCAATATCTAATAGTATTTAATAGTTAAACCGTCTGGCCATAAGAATCAACAATTGCTCTAACATTAAGCCAATCAGGCCGACGACAAAGATGGCGATGATAATGTGTTCAATTTTGAGGTTGTTCCACTCGTCCCAAATCCAAAAGCCAATACCAACTCCACCGGTAAGCATTTCCGCGGCAACAATGACGAGCCAGGCCACCCCGATGGACAACCGTACACCAATCATCATGTATGGCATCACCGCAGGGAAAAGAATTTTAGTGAAAATTTTCCACTCACTTAAATTGAGCACACGCGCCACATTAAGATAGTCTTGCGGCACCTTCGTCACACCGACGGCAGTATTGAGAATCATGGGCCAAATACTAGAAATGAAAATCACCCAAATGGCCGCGGCTTGCGCCTCCTTGAAGACGTATAGACCAATAGGTAGCCACGCGAGCGGTGAGACAGGGCGCAACAAGCTGATGATAGGCGCCGTCATTTCTCGAAGGAACATAAAACGTCCAATTAAAAAACCTAGAGGGATTCCAATCAGCGCCGCTAGACCAAAACCGACACAAACCCGTCCGACCGAATTTAAGATGTTCCAGCCGATGCCTTGGTCGTTCGGTCCTTTGTTATAAAAAGGATCACTGAAGATAACGGTTGCCGCCTCCCAGGTTTTTGCTGGGCCAGGTAACCCGGTCGAGTATTGCGATATTGCAGTCCATATCAGAAGAAAAGCAAAGACTCCCACTATCGGCGGTGTTAAAGCCCGGATTGCATTGGCACTCCGGTTTGCGAGAGGCGATTTTGCGGGTTTGGGTATTCCATGCGGTGATTCGGTTGTTACACGCGACGATGGCGCTGATACCGGGCTTAGTAGCGGTGTTGACGCAAGCGTTAGCGCAGTATTGGGGTCTGCCAACTTCAATGCAATGTCTTTCATTGGTTACGCCTTTATGCCAAAACTGGTTGCATACTGTTGTGGTGCCTTTCCATCCCAAATTTTTCCGTCTAAAAATGTCGAGCTACGTAAGGTATCTTTAGGCAAAGGCACTTTAAGCTGCGTTGCTGCCTCTTTGTACAGATCCAACTGGTTAACTGACTTCGCCACGGCCAAGTAATCGGGTTCTTCTTTTAGCAAACCCCACCGGCGATGCTGAGTTAAAAACCACATTCCATCCGAAAGAAATGGGAAATTTACGTAGCCTTCGTTGTAAAATTTCATGTAGTTGTTATCTTTCCAACGCTTGCCGTTGCCGTTGTCGTATTCTCCTAACATCCGTCCTTCAATAACGGCCACATCGGTATTAACGTACGATTTTTCAGCGATAATTTTCGCAACTTGAGTGCGATTGCTCATGATGTCGATGTAGCGAGAGGCATCCAGCACAGCCATGATCAGTGCGCGTGCGGTATTAGGATTTTTGCGGGCAAACTCGAGCGTGCTGCCGAGCACCTTCTCCGGATGATCTGGCCAAATATCTTGGGTTGTATTGACCGTAAAACCAATGCCGTCTTGTATCGCGCGGGCGTTCCACGGTTCGCCCACACAGTAGCCATCCATATTGCCGACACGCATGTTGGCGACCATTTGGGGTGGTGGGACAGTGATAGTTTTTACATCCGTTAAAGGATTTATGCCGTGCGCCGCGAGCCAATAGTAAAGCCACATGGCATGCGTACCAGTGGGAAATGTTTGCGCAAAGGTGTATTCGCGCTTTTCTTTATCAACCAATTTCTTTAGGCTTTGGCCATCCGAAACGCCTTTTTCTTTTAATTGATTCGAGAGTGTTATAGCCTGGCCGTTGTGATTGAGATTCATCAGCATCGCCATGTCTTTTTTCGGGCCGGCAACTCCCATTTGTAGGCCATAAATAAGTCCATAAAGCACATGCGCTGCGTGGAGCTCGCCGTTAACGAGCTTGTCCCGCACGGATGCCCACGACGCTTCCTTGCTGGGAATAATTTTGATGCCATATTTTTTGTCGAAGCCCATTACAGAGGCGATGACAACGGATGCGCAGTCTGTGAGTGGAATGAAACCAACATTAACTTCTGTAATTTCGGGTTTATCGGATCCCGCGGCCCATGCGTTACTGCGCAAGCTAGGCAGTCCCGATAGCCCAGCGGCTGCAGCGGCCGCAATGCCGAATTTGAGTGCTCGGCGTCTATCGTGGCGAATGGAATTATCGTGATTCGATCCGGAAGTCATATTGTTTCCTTTTTTATGTCTGAAGACGCTGCACATGCAGAACACTAAGTTAACTCGGAAGACTATTTGTGAAAGTCTCTTACATTTGAGGAATTGCAAAAGCGATGCCAGTTAAATTTCGCTACATTTTCACGCGTAATGGTGTTGTTTTTGTGCTTGGACTAGTGCGATTACGGCATAAATGCCCTTAGAACGTGCGCAACGCACGTAAATGCGGCGTCGCTTCATTTACGTGCGGTTTCGTTCTGAGGCAGCGAGCACCAATAATGCTCACGTCGTGGGTAAAAGTGATCGGCCTATTCTTAGCAAAGGATTAAACCCAGATTTTCTGTTAGCCTCGTAGCGTGGGTGCGCGAGGTGCTGAAGAGGGGCGAGAAAAGAAGAAAAACAGTCGGAGGCGTAGTCACTCTAAGGTGACAGACTGTTTTTCATCTTTTCTCGCGCAGATTCAGTGCTTTGTGCAGCCGCAGTAGAGTGCTAATGGAAAATCTGGGTTAAAGTATGTAGAAATAATTAAACGTAGTGAATTTAATAGCGATGAAAATAGCTTTTTTTGTTGATCAATTTCCAAAGCTGTCGGAAACGTTCGTCTTGAACCAAATCACCGGATTGATAAATCAAGGGCACACTGTTGATATTTATCCGGCATCCCCTTTACGCGAAGCGTTGCATCATGAGGACATTCAGCGTTACAAGTTGCTTGGGCGATGCCATTATCCTCCTGGGGTTCCGGCAAAGTGGCACCGCCGATTTATCAAAGGCGCGGCTTTTTGGATTCGCGGCTTGTGCCATAGACGAGGCGGCTTAACGGATTTAAAAAGGGCAGCGTTCAAGTTTCGCAGTGCAGAATCCTTATTTGGTCACCTTATTAAAACGAGGCCGTTACGCGACGATCGACCCATCTACGACATCATCCAATGCCATTTTGGCCATAACGGATTGCGCGCGGCGCTTTACCGTGACGCGCAGCTTTTGGCGGGTCCCGTTGTCACCGCTTTTCACGGTTACGACATCGCCAATCCATCGAATGGGGTAAATTATCAACCACTTTTTAGCGCCGGTGACTTCTTTTTGCCGATAAGCGATCATTGGCGACAGCGCTTGCTAGATTTAGGATGTCCAGCGCATAAAGTAGTGGTGCATAGAATGGGTATTGATTGTGAACGATTTGTTTTTAGACTTCCAAAATGGAATACTAAATCACCGTTGAAAGTGCTTAGCATCGCGCGCCTAATGGAGAAAAAGGGAATTGAGTTTGGAATAAGGGCAGTCGCAACGCTAATCGCCCAGGGGCATTCAATTCAATATGAAATCATCGGTGACGGACCGCTTAAAGAAAACATTGTCGATTTAATTCGAACGCTTAATCTAGAGCACGCAATATCTGTCGTAGGATCCAAGAGTCAGGATCAAGTTGTAGCGGCACTTTGTGCGGCGGATGTCTTAATGGCGCCAAGCATAACCGCCAGCGATGGTGATCAGGAAGGTATTCCCGTTGTGCTTATGGAGGCGATGGCGCTAGGCGTGTTGGTGGTCAGCAGCGTACATAGCGGAATACCTGAGCTTGTTGAAGACAAAGTTAGTGGGCTTTTGGCACAAGAGCGCGACGTCGACGGGCTGGCGGCGGCGCTACGCTATCTGATAACCAACAATGACGCTTGGATACCGATGGCGCTTGCCGCACGGCAATTCATCGATGAACGACATGATATAAAAAGGCTAAATAAACATTTAGTGATGTTGTACAAAAATTTATCGGACAAAACGGACGAAGCGAGTTCGTTGAGCATTGCCCGAAAAACGCACGTTTAGGGTTGTGCCAAATTTGTTGTACGTAAAAACGGCGGACGCGGATTTAAAGCCACGCCCGCCGTTAGTGTTTCCTATTTTGGCGTACCCATAACATTAAACTCTGCCACGGACGCAAACGGCTTACCCGCCACCTCGCTGGTACTGACCAAACGAATGTGTCGCGCATCGGTGCTGGCAAATATTACTTTGGTTTCCGCTGCATTATTGGCAAATGTTCCGCTGTGGATCAGGGTCCAGGTTGCGCCGTCGTTACCTGCATAAACCTCATAGCCAGCAATTCGGCCACTCGGTCCGTCTTGTCTTGGTAGATGGCGTATACCCGTGACGGAGTAAACGGCGCCAAGATTGATAGAGAGGTTGTGTGGATGTGCAGGTGCCGCGTCAAACCATTGCGTATGCCAAATAGTCTGAGGATTGTCGTCGAACGCATTGCGTGCTGAACCGTCTTCAGCCACTTTTTCTTCGCTATCACTTAGGGCCGTCCAGCTTTGGCGTGGCACTAAGCTTTCATTAACGTCAAGCACTCGGACAATGCGCTTAACAACCGTTGAGAGGCCCTTGTCGTCTGTAGCAGTCGCTTTAACTGAGTAGGTGCCTGCAGTGGGGAAAACAATAACGCCCGGATCTTCTTTTCTCGACCCAGCTATGGCGGGATCGCCGAAACTCCAGGCGTAAGTGACAACTCCCCCTTCGGGGTCGGACGTCGTGGCGCTAAAATTTACTGTCTGGCCAGGTCGAATATTGCTAATCGCAGCCGTTGGCCTATCAATAACGACTTGTGGTGCGCGATTGCCTGTTTTTTTGCCTTGTAAATTCAGTTCTGCAGCGCCTATATAGGGTAGGCCCGTTTGTTCGCTTAAGGCGACCAGCTTAACGTAGCGCCCGGTCTTGAAGGTAAGGGGTGCGTCGACCCTTCCCAACTTTTCTTTGCTGTTATTATCGGCAAAAATGCCAATCGCAACGGGTACTCCCCAATTATTTTTGCTTTCACTGACAAAAAATTGATATTGCTTAATAATGCCAGTGCGACCGTCTTGGCGCGGCAGATACAGAAAGCCCGTTACATCGTAGGTAGCCCCAAGGTCAATTTGAACATCATGCGGGGGCGGTGTGGGGTCGCTGGACCACTTGGTATGCCAGAGTGTGCTGGTGTTTCCGTCCAGTGCATTTTTTGCGGTACCGTCCTCGTTAATTGTTTCTTCGCTGCTCGTACTCGCTGACCATCCGGTACGCGGAATGACGATAGATAGAGCAAAAGTTTGAGTAGTTTTGAGTCCAGAAGGATCGGCTACCGCGACGACAACGGTTTGTGTCCCCGTTCGATCTGCTGGGACTGACCAAGAAATCAGGCCGGTAACAGGATTGATTGTCATGCCATCTGGGGAGGCCTGTAAGCTGTAAGTAATGGGGTCAGCGTTGCCATCAACGGCTAGAACTTGATACGTGAACACGGTTGCTTGTGACGCATGTTTGGGTGCCACCGATTGGATTCGCGGTGCATTAGGGACGACGGGGGGGACGAATGCCGCCACGTTCAAGGTGAAATGTTGCTCAGCATCTTTCGCAGGCGAACCATTGTCCGTCACCTTGACTGAAATGGTATGACGACCCACACCATCGCTTGCTGGATTCCACGTGATGACGCCACTACCGCTCACACTCATACCCACGGGTGCCGCCGCTAAACTGTAATTTAGCGTAGATCCTGAATCTGGATCAGACGCGACAACTTGGTAACTGTAGGCCTGTCCTTCTGTTGCACTGGTAATTGCAGTCGAGGTAATTACGGGTGGACTATTCTCAACCGCCGAGTTGGTCACCTGTAAGTCAAACGCTGGCAACGACGTGGTAGAAGTTCCGTCGGTCACGGATATCACGATGCTCGGCGTCGTGCCTAGATGTTGCGCACCCGGTGTGCCAGACAACAGGCCGGTGATCGAATCAAACGTAGCCCAAATCGGTTGGTTTGAAATGGTGAACGTCAGTGTATTGGCTTCGCCGTCTTGCGCGCTTGGCAAGAACGAATACTCGACACCGCTAACGACGGATGTTGGTGGAGTTCCGTTAATACTTGGAGGAGCGTTAGTCGCCGGGGGATTATCGCGGCCTAGTGGTTGGCCAGGGTTGTTGCCGCCATTATCAGTCGGCGCTGGCTCACCTCCGCCCCCGCCGCAACTGGCAATGAGTAAAACTCCACTTAAAAAACAAGAAAAACGTATAAACGAGTGGCGTTTAATAGCCATGATAGTCCTCCATGATTTGAACTTACTACCCCCGAGGGAACGACTGGCGATAGCGCATTAACTATGCAGCGAGATGCTGCTTAGTTCGCAAGAGTCCTTGCGTCCTTGACAAACACTGAAGCCTTTTTTTTTGAACTGCCTCCCAGCAACAAGGTGATGCGCCGCATCACGCCACTAATTAAAGTTCATTGATTGAAAAAATTCAACACCCTGCGAGTGTTAATTGCACAATTGTTGTCGGAACTTGCTAAGAC
>JANPPH010000069.1:0-6984 GCA_031428395.1 Gammaproteobacteria bacterium | reverse complement strand
CCGCAAAGCGCGCCTTGCGCCCATAAAGGCCAAAATGCACTCGCGAATACAGATATCGGCCCATGACTCCGCTGGCCATCACTGCGATCATGGAAAAAAAAGCCATAGTGCCGTTTAGGGAATTGAACTGAAACGTCGTGTGCAAAATAATCATGAACGGTCCGATAATGCCGAAAGCGATATGGATACGCAGCCAACGTGACATCGAGCCGATATAACGCAATACTTTAAAATGCTTACGCATTGAATAGACGTACGCCATTAGCATAATTACGCCGCCAACCAAGCCTAAGTAATATCCCAAACCGTCCTCTGCGGTGTAATAGGTTTCATCCCACCACACGCGCCCGGCAAAAAATAGCCCCGTAGCCAATAGTAAAATTACAACAGCAGTCAACGTCTCCCACGGGCTAGAGATTTTCTTAAGCTCGGCTTCGCTTGCCTTAGGTGA
This sequence comes from Gammaproteobacteria bacterium, assembly GCA_031428395.1. GTDB lineage: Bacteria > Pseudomonadota > Gammaproteobacteria > JAADHS01 > JAADHS01 > JANPPH01. Next base: position 6,533 of record JANPPH010000069.1, on the reverse strand, counting down.
GACCTTTAAGCGATTTTCTACTACAGATGCCAAGTTTTGGTTTCCTACTACTAGTGGGTTAAACACACAAAATCAAGCCTCGCAGCAACCCCACGTTCAACGAGCGTACCGGGAGAACCGCAATACAGCTATTTGAAGTGCAATCCACACGGACTGAAATACGTCGGCGCCTGTTAGGCGGTACCGTACTTAGTTTCGACCATTATGCCAACTTCCTTGAGGAAAGGCGTGGGCAACTCACCGCCAGCATTAACGATAACAATGTTATTTGGAATCTCAAGCACGTTGCCCTCATGCTCGATAACGACACTGCTTTGCTGGATTTTTTTTACTTGCGACTTCAGCAAGACGTTTACTTTACCCTTCGCTTGCGCATCGGCCAATTTTTGACGATTCTTCTTCGCCGAACGATTAAAAGACTCACCACGATAGGAAAGGGTGACTGTAGTGTTAGGTTCTTCAGCAAGACTCGTCGCCGCTTCGAGGGCGCTGTTACCGCCGCCTACCACAAGCACATGTTTGCCGCGATAAAACTCCGGATCGCACAGGCTGTATACGACTTTGGAAAAATCTTCTTCGCCCGGCACATCTAATTTGCGTGGCGTGCCACGGCGTCCAATCGCGAGCAACACACACTTGGTGCGATACTCCGCTTGCGAGGTTTTTACTTTTAGAATTTCGCCATCTCGTTCGATGGTCTCCATTTTTTCCTTGTAGTTGATCCGCACCCCAGATTTCTGTTCAATTTTTCGCCAAAGCGTCAGCAGCTCTTCTTTCGTCGTCTCGCGAATATTGAATTTGCCTACAAGGGGCAATTCAAACGGCGCCGTCATCACCAATTTGCCACGCGGAAAGTGAGCCACCGATCCACCCAAGCACTCCTGCTCCAACGTCACGTAACGCAATTTATGCTGCATACACGCAAGGCTTGCAGCCAAGCCCGCTGGGCCAGCACCGATTATCACCACATCGTATTCGTCACCGCTACCCATGCCCGGCCGCACGGCCATTGCATCCACCGCCTGCCGGCCTTGGGTAATCGCGTTGCGTATCAGCCCCATGCCACCCAATTCGCCCGCGATGTAAATTCCCGGTACGTTGGTCTCGAAAGTTTGATCGACATACGGAATATCAATGCCCCGCTGGGCGGTGCCGAATACCAGTTTGATGGCGTTGGTGGGACACGCCTGTTTACACGCCCCGTGTCCGATGCAAGAAGTGGGGTTGATAAGTTCCATTTTGCCGTCGATCAGGCCCAGCACTCCATTTTCAGGGCACGCATCAGCGCAACTACCGCAACCGATACACTTGTGGCCATCGATGACCGGATGCAGCGACGCCGGCTCGGTTAAACCGCTGCGTACATTGTCTTCCAACGTTAAGCGGTTGTACTCCACCTCACGCTTTTTCTTCATTGTCACCCAAATGGACACCAAAACGACGGGCAATACATAGGCGCCTAACAAATAAATATTGGAAAGAGTCATCACCGAATTTTCCATGATTGCCTTATTTTTACCTAAAATATGCCCAAGAATTTGCTTTTTGATGATTTTTCGGATAGCAATCGCGTAACCTCCGCGTGGCCTTTTGCCTTCGCCAGCCCGCTTGCCGTCTCACTAAACTTGTTTTTTACACCCTCGTCTGCACCATTATCTAACAACAGCCGCACGATATTGAGATGGCCGTTTTTGGCGGCAAAAATCAGCGCCGTGTTGCGCAAGTTATTTTGCGCGTTGACGTCTGCACCATTGCGCAGTAAATACGCCACTGCTTCCGTATAGCCTGCATCGGCGGCAAGGTGCAATGCGGTATTGCCCTGATTGCTCTTGGCATCTATTGACGCTTTTGCCTGCAGCAACACTTTGATGGCTGCCATATGACCATATCGAGCGGCAACCATTAACGGTGTTTCACTATCGCCTGCCTGGGCATCTACAGGGTATTTTTTGTCCAACAACGCCGTGACCACATCACTTCGTCCGTAGCGCGCAGCCAGCCATAGCGCACCATGCCCTGCTTTGTCGACTGGGCCAAAACGGACCCCTGAATTAATGAGCGTTAGCGCCACCGAAACCATATTGCGCTCAAGCGCAAGGCTGAAAATTTCACCACTATTGGTGTCTTTAGCATTGCCACCAGAGCCGGGTTTAATCAATGCCTCGGCAACTCCATTGTGGGAGTTTTGCAAGGCGAGCAGTAGCGCATTATTGCCTTTAGCATCCGAACTATTAGAATCCGCACCTGCTGCAAGCAACTCACGAACTGATTCGAGATGCCCTTCGCGCGCCGCTAGCATCAGCGACGTTAGGCCTTCAGCCTGCTTCTTATTGACCTGAGCGCCGGCGCCAATTAACGTTTTAATGATTCCGACGTGCCCTTTGAGCGCAGCTAACATAAGCGCAGAATTGCCTTCTTTATCGGTGGCTTGCAAATTTGCGTTGGACTTTAGCGCGTCAGCGAGCGCCTTATCCCGGCCCTCCCACGCGGCGATCATTAATGGCGTCCAACCTGCATATAATTCGCGAGCGTCCTGTTTACCAACCACCGTCTTGGAGTCAAAGCGGCGCTTATCGCGCGCTTTGACTTGCGCGCCACGCTCTTGCAAATAACGCGCGACACTGGCGTGCCCATTGGTATCAGCTAGTAGCCACGCACTATCGCCACCTTTACGTTCTGCGTTGACACTGGCACCCTTGTCGATAAGCAGGCGCACTAGGGCTAAATTACCCTGCTCGGCAGCCAACATAAGCGGTGTGCCCAGCATTTGGTCTTTGAGATCGACCTGCGCGCCTCGATTGAGCAATGCGGTACTCGCCTCCGTGTCACCCTTTTTGATGGCAAACATAAGTGGCGACCAGCCTTGTTTATTTTTTATACCAGTCTTGGCACCTGCATCAAGCAGCACCTTGACGACTTCCGCTTTACCGTCAGCTGCCGCAATCATTAAGGCTGTGTCGCCATAATCATTTTGAGCATCAACCTTCGCGCCAGCTTGCTTGAGAGCATCGACAACGGAGGCATAACCATACTTAGCCGCTAGCATCATCGCAGTCCATCCTTGTTTGTCCTTTGCGTCCACCTCAGCGCCGCTGGCTAGGAGTTTTTTGATTGTCTCCAAGCCACCTTCCGTGGCGACTTCCATTAATAAGGTTTTACCGTCTTTGTCGCGGAACGTTAGATCTGCGCCAGAAGCAGCAAGGAGATCGGCCATGTCATACAGCTTTTCGCGAATCGCCGTCGCAACAACGGTATAGCCGTGTGTATCGGCGAGGTTAGGATTTGCCCCGGCCTTTAAAAGTTTTTTAACAATATCGGAATATTTACCGCGTACAGCGTAAAGCAAGGCTGAGCGCCCTTCGCGATCTTGCAAATTCACCTGCGCCTTTTTGCTTAACAACAGCGATACGATTTCGTGCTGCTCCTTGGCGACTGCCTCCATTAGTGGTGTCCGCCCATACGTATCACTTTGATTCACGTCTCCATTTGCTTTTAATAAAGCGTCTAAGGCGTCTACGCGGCCCTGTCTTGCGGCTAACAATATCGCCGTCTCACCTTGTTTATTGCGTTCGTTTACGGATGCTTTATTGCTTAAAAGAAGCTCGATAATCTCGGCGTGGCCCGCCTCGGCCGCCTCCATTAGTGCAGTGTTGCCATTGCTATCATTAGCATTGACCGGTGCATTGGCGGCAAGCATCGCTTTGACGCCGACTAACCGTCCATTACGCGCTTCCCAACGCAACGCAGCGCCTGGCTCACGTTTGTGGTCTTTGGCGATAGCGTCGAGATCTTCAACTTCCTCATCTTTGTTTTCAAGCGACTCCAGTTGGCGTCGGGCTTGCTTATTGCCCTGCTCGGAGGCTTTGCCAAACCATTTCTTGGCTTCGTCCTCGCTTTCGTTTACGCCCCAGCCATTGTCAAGCATGACGGCAAGGCTATACTGGGCTTTTTGATGTCCTTGCTCGGCAGCGCGCCGAAACCATTCTGCGGCATTCTTTAAATCCCGCGCAGTGCCTTTTCCTGTCCGGTAAAGCCGCCCTAAATTGTATTGCGCTTCGGCATGCCCCTGCTGGGCAGCCTTGGCATACCAATTGAATGCTTTGGTAAAATCCTTGGGCACGCCGCGCCCGGTGCGAAACTGCTCGCCACTACCGAATTGCGCCTCCGCATTGCCACTTTCAGCGAGTGGCAACCATAACGCGAACGCACGCTCATATTCACCGGCATCATAGGCGGCCTGGCCAAGTTTCAAATCATCCGCGCGCGCCAACGTGCCGCAGCCGACAATAAGCAAGAGGCTCAAGCAAAGGATGATTAGTGTTCTAAAATTAGGCATATCTGGCCATTCGCCTTGAATACATGTAAAGAGACAAGCGGACTGCTCGTTTAGAATAAATGGCGCCAGGCAATCCGCCGTGCAATCACTACATGTGGCGTAGCGCGCCTCCGCGATCGACTAAAACTTTTACTAGTGGCAGCGTCGCATACGTTACACATGAAGGCCAAGTTATTGAATTAGGCCTATTACTTACGATTTTAGCGCTAGTACTCTAAGGGCAGACCTTCGCTATGGCATATTTTCCCATCCTATATTTGCTTTTTAGCGCCACCACGTTGATTTATAGCCCGTATGCTGAGGCTGATCCTCTTTGGGAGTTAGGGCTCGGGCTGGCTGGCGTGAGTGCACCGCTATATCGCGGGTCTAACCAAAACCAGACATTTTTGGTCCCAATTCCTTATTTCGTCTACCGAGGTGAAAAACTCAAGGTTGGCGATGGTGTGATCCGCAGCCAGCTATTTGGTTCCGAGGCGATTAAAATTGATTTTAGCGCCGCGGCGAACCTACCCGTGCCTGGACACGCAAATAGCCGGGTGGGTATGCCTGACCTGGCTCCAACCGTGGAAATTGGGCCGTCATTGGAATTGGATTTGGACTCCCGAACGGATAATAGCTCTGGCTGGTCGCTCAAATTCCCGCTGCGACTAGCGCTTTCCTTGGAGAATTTTGGTCGGCATGGTGCCACTTTTGCCCCCTACGTAGACTATAAGTCGCATTATCAAGGATGGCAGTTCGCGGCATCGGCAGGGCCGCTCTTCGCTACTCAGACATACCATGATTTTTACTATGAGGTTTTACCCCAATACGTGATTCCTGGGCGTATGGAATACCACCCCGCCGCAGGATATAGCGGCAGCCGCCTGACTTTTACTCTACGACGCCGGTTGGACAATGTGTGGGTTGGCAGTTTTGTCCGCATCGACAGCTTAAACGGCGCGCAATTTGGTGACAGTCCTCTAGTCCAACAGCGTTATGCGGTGATTGTCGGCTTCGGGGTGAGTTGGATTATGGCGCGTTCGACGACGCAAGCGCCAACCAACCACCCTTAACTAGGATCGAACAGTGGCATGGATTAGTAAATAAATCGCTTTATGAGAAACCCGTTACGACTGCATGTTGAGGCGATGAACTATCTTTGAATGACGTGGATGCGGCTAAATCGTAACGGCGTTTTGGTACACAAGCATCGTACCCCAGGCGCCTATTCCGGGCTCTGTTGACCCTGCGTTGCGCGTTATGCTTTTTTAACTGGCTGTTTTTTCCACGCCACTTCATTGCGCAGATAAGTGGGCTGAGCTGCCTCGGCGCTAATGGCCAAACCACCTTGCCAGCCATAGGCACCAAGCTTGGCGACATCACGCGCATGCGGATAACGTGATGCATCCATACCCATCAATGCAGAACCTAAACGCTGTTGTAACGCTTGTTGGTAGGAATCAAAACCAGAACCCACCCCGTACCAAGCACCGGCAGCGGGCAGTGGCACGGCGGTGGGGGCTACAACACTTTCGCTTGTCACTAAAACTGGAAAATGCTCTGCGTCAATTTCATACGCGCCCCAAAAAACTTCTTGCATGCGGGCGTCGAGCGCTACCAGAATTCGCCGATGTCCTGTGTCACTAAATAGGCCGTGAGCGAGTGCCGCCAGAGAAGACACTGGCACAACGGGCAAATCTGCTCCGAAACCAGCTCCTTGAACCACACTTGTGGCTAAACGCACGCCGGTGAATGCCCCCGGTCCGCAGCTAAACGCCAATGCATCGAGCTGGTTTAGCGTTAACCCTGCTTCATCTAACACGCTTTGCATCATGGCCAAAATCAAGGTGGCGTGTTGACGCGGTGCAACTTGAAAGCGTTCCGAAACCTCATCGTTTATCAGCAGGGCCGCCGAGCAGGCGTCTGTACAGGTATCGATTGCCAATATTTTCACGCTGATGCCCTACACTTTTTCGCTAATCGCCATTCTATCAGCCGACCGCAGCGTCGAAGTGAAATAAAGTGTCAGGGGTCAACCCACTGCATCGAACGCGGACTTGAGTTTAACCCAGATTTTCCATTAGCCCTCTACTGCGGCCGCACAAGGCGCTGAATCTGCGCGAGAAAAATTGAAAAACAGCCTGTCACCGTAGAGTGACTACGCCTCCGGCTATTGTTCAATTTTTCTCGCACCTCTTCATCACCTTGCACGCCCTCG
>JANPPH010000068.1:0-2243 GCA_031428395.1 Gammaproteobacteria bacterium | reverse complement strand
CCTCAGTAATAGCGCGGATGGTGGAGCCACCTTTGCCAATGACTTCGCGGATTTTTTCAGGATTGATGCGGATGGTCAAAATGCGTGGCGCATATTCCGACATCTCACTACGTGGGATAGAAATGATGTCATTCATTTTGCCCAAAATGTGAAGTCTGCCCTCTTTTGCCTGATCCAAGGCAACCTTCATGATCTCACTGGTAATGCCTTCGATCTTGATGTCCATTTGCAGTGCAGTGATACCGCCATTGCTACCGGCAACTTTGAAATCCATGTCACCAAGATGATCTTCATCACCTAAAATATCACTTAAGACGCTGAATTTATCGCCTTCCTTGATCAAGCCCATCGCGATGCCAGCGACGGGTGCTTTTAATGGTACGCCCGCATCCATCAACGCCAAGCTGCTACCGCAAACACTTGCCATCGAACTCGAACCGTTAGATTCCGTAATCTCGGAAACCACTCGCACGACATAGGGGTAGTCATTCATGTCCGGCATTACCGCCAATACAGCGCGTTTCGCCAACCGACCGTGGCCGATTTCACGACGTTTGGGGCTACCTACAAAACCCACCTCACCCACCGAATACGGAGGGAAGTTGTAGTGCAACATAAAGGGTTCTTTGCGTTCGCCCTCAATGGCATCGATAACTTGCGCGTCACGAGTAGTACCAAGGGTCGTCACTACCAGGGCTTGTGTTTCACCGCGGGTAAATAGCGCTGAACCATGTGCGCGAGGTAATACGCCAGTCCGGATAGTGATGGGTCGGATAGTACGCGTATCACGTCCATCAATACGCGCTTCGCCCGACAAAATGCGGTTGCGCACAATGTCGCTTTCCAGTGCCACAACGCCATCTTTGACCTTCGATGCCGACCATGTCGGCGCAGCGCCTTCGGCACTTAATTTGGCAACCACAGCGTCGCGAATTTCACCCAAACGGGTGTAACGTTGTTGCTTCTCGCGAATGTTATAGGCCTCGGCAATCGATGAGCCTGCGGCTTCCTTCACGGCACGATTTAATGCATCGTCGCCTGCAGACGGGGTCCAGCTCCACGTTTTAATACCCGCCTCGGCAGCCAACTCACGGATGGCGCGGATGACGGTTTGCATTTGTTGGTGACCAAACACGACAGCGCCCAACATCACTTCTTCTGACAGCTCGCGAGCTTCCGATTCCACCATCAATACCGCTTTTTCGGTGCCTGCTACAACCAGATCTAGCTCAGAGTCGGCTAGCGCACTGATGCTCGGATTCAATAGATATTGACCGTCCTTATAACCCACACGTGCAGCGCCGATCGGCCCATTGAAGGGTACTCCCGACAACACCAACGCTGCTGACGCACCAATCAATGCAGGAATATCTGGATCAATTTCCGCATCCAGCGACATCACCGTAGCGATGATCTGAATTTCGTTAGTAAAACCTTTAGGAAATAAGGGGCGGATGGGTCTGTCGATTAGGCGGGAAGTTAGGGTTTCTTTCTCGCTAGGACGACCTTCGCGCTTGAAAAAACCGCCCGGGATTTTACCCGCGGCATAAGTTCGTTCTTGGTAATTAACAGTGAGGGGGAAAAAATCCCGCGACTCATCGCTTTCTTTAACGGCAACTACAGTCACCAAGACAACCGTATCGCCCATGCTACACATCACAGCACTCGTGGCTTGACGTGCAATTTCCCCGGTCTCGATCGTTACAGTTCGATCACCATACTGGAACACTTTTTTGGTGGGATTCACTTCTACTATTCCTTATCTAACGAGGCTCCTGTAAAAGGGATCTTCTATTACCTGCTACTGTAACGGTCGGGCAAATGCGCTTTGACACGTTGCAAAGGCGCTTTTCTCCGATTAAATCCTTAGCCCGGAAACAAAATCTCCATTTTACAAGAGCCTCTAACCTAAAGCGGATTAACGCCTGTCAGTGAAATTGAGGAGCCAAAACGTTTTAGCATTGGTAGCGCAGGCATTGCTCAATCGCTCTATGCCCACGCGCCGTGTTACCTGCGTAGTCCTAAACGTCCAATCAATTCACGATAGCCGTCCGGATTTTTTCTTTTGACGTAATCTAATAAGCTACGGCGCTTGCTGACCATTCTCAATAAGCCTTGACGAGAGTGATGATCGTGGATGTGGCTTTTGAAGTGACCGGATAATTGGTCGATTCGTGCCGATAAAATGGCCACTTGCACTTCGGGCGATCCGGTATCACCGGTAGAACGTTCATATTGCTTTA
>JANPPH010000067.1:0-1851 GCA_031428395.1 Gammaproteobacteria bacterium | reverse complement strand
ATTTGTTCAACTCCTATTACGAAACCCTTGGCAATGTTTATCCGCGCCCGCAACGCGGTTGGTTGTCGCGGCCGACCGTCGACGACATTTTTCGTTATCGCGCTTATGTGGACGAACACATGGCTGTCCTCATCGATACCGTTGCGCAGGCGCACCAAAGTGAGTTTTTGACGCGCTTGTGGTTAGGTATCCACCACGAGCAACAGCATCAAGAACTTCTGCTCACCGACGTTAAACATGTTCTAGCGAGTAATCCATTACGTCCCGCTTATCTTGATTCAACTCTCGCCGCGAGTGAAGTAACGTCTATGCAGCCAAGCTGGTTGTTGTTCCATGGAGGACTATTCAAAATTGGCGATGAGGGCCAAGGTTTTGCATTCGATAATGAAAAACCGCGTCATGAAGTTTTCTTGGGCGATTTTCAGGTTTGTTCGCGTTTAGTCACCAATGCGGAGTACGTGGAATTCATCGAGTCGGGCGCCTATTCACAACCGCAATATTGGTTGTCTGATGGCTGGATGTGGATCGGAAAAGGGGGATGGAAAGCACCCTTGTATTGGGAAAGTATCGACGGTGAATGGTGGATAATGACGTTGTCAGGCATGCAGCGCTTGATAGCACATGAGCCCGTCTGCCATGTATCGTTCTATGAAGCGGACGCCTATGCGCGTTGGCGCGGACGGCGTTTGCTCAGCGAGGCAGAATGGGAACACGCTGCGGCCACGCTTGATATAGTAGGTAACCTGCAAGAAACAGGTCGTTATCATCCGCAAGCGACTTCACAAGTTTGCGGAATCACGCAGATATTTGGCGATGTGTGGGAGTGGACAAGCAGTTCCTATCAGCCGTATCCCGGCTATTGTTTACCGCAAGGCGTGTTTGGCGAATATAACGGCAAATTTATGTGCAATCAAATGGTGTTACGCGGTGGTTCCTGCGTTACGCCGACAACCCATTTACGCGCCAGCTACCGCAACTTTTTTTACCCGCATGACCGTTGGCAATTCAGCGGCATCCGGTTGGCTGACAATGCTAAATAGAGGCTCTGCACGCTTACGTTTTTACGATACGCGCACAACCAGCAACAGTTTTCGCGCTGATGTGCTCGATGGTCTTGCATCGTACCCCAAAAGCATACCGCCAAAATATTTTTACGATGCGAGGGGCTCGCAACTATTCGATGCGATTTGCCTGTTGCCCGAATATTACCCCACACGTACTGAACAGCAGATCTTGAGCGAACATGCGACTGATATTGCACAATGCATCGGTCAAGAGTGTCTTTTCATCGAACTGGGCAGCGGCAGCAGTCAAAAAGTTCGGCTGTTGCTCGATGTGTTGCGGCCTTGCGCCTATATGCCCCTCGATATTTCAAAAGACCATTTGCTGGAGTCCGCGCAAGGCGTCGCAAATGACTATCCATGGCTTGCCGTGCATGCCGCCTGCTGCGATTTTTCGCGCAGCTTTGAATTGCCCTATTGTCCGCCTGGCGCACATAAAGTGGCCTTTTTCCCAGGCTCAAGTCTGGGAAATTTCGAACCGCTTGATGCTTTATTGTTGCTAAGGCGTATTGGCAAAATGATTGGACCGCGTGGTGGTCTCTTGATTGGTGTCGATTTGCAAAAAGCCCCGCCTGTACTTAACGCCGCCTATAACGATTCAGAAGGCGTTACAGCGCAGTTTAATCTCAATTTGCTGGTCCGAATTAATCGTGAGTTACAAGGCAATTGCGACGTAAATCAATTCCAACACCATGCGTTTTTCAATACGGCCGCAGCACGCATAGAAATGCATTTGATCAGCCTGTGTCAGCAAAGCATAGAGGTCGACGGTTACCATTTTCGCTTCAAA
>JANPPH010000066.1:0-20544 GCA_031428395.1 Gammaproteobacteria bacterium | reverse complement strand
CCGGATTAAACTCACCACACCAACCCCGCTTATATCCAGCCATCACCGCCATTAAGAATAACGTCAGCGTCGACAACATCATCGGCGCGCCTAAAATAGCACCCACCCCAACCTCCTCGGCGATTTCTTGTGACGCCATGCCGCTGAAAATCGCAACAATGGGGACGATGGCTTCGGGCAAAGCGGTGCCGACTGCGGCAAAAATAGATCCGGTGACACCTTCTGAAATTTTCAGTCTCTCGCCCAGATGCTCCAGGGAGTTAGTAAACAACTCGGCACCGATTAAAATAACCACCAACATGGCGGCCAATAACAGCACAGTCATGTCATAACCCTTATTTATTATCCGCAATATAACCACACCAAGTGCTTGCCCTATCAAGCGATCTAGTCATGAGATGAGTTGGGCGACTCGAACTACGATCCGTTCCACGCTACAATTGTAGAAACTGGAAACACCCATTCATAAAGATGTTATAGCCTTTGTGCCGGAACGCTTAATCAGCCACCTGTCAGTGACAAAACATGTATTATAGCATCGCCGATCGGACAATGGCCTAGGAGCCTGTCGGGCTTGAGTGATCACTAGCGGAAACAGCCGTAGCGGCTGAAATTTTCGATCCTCTTCGCCAATTAGCTACGGTACGTCGCCGTGGATGATCGAAATTCGCCGCAAAATGGCTTTTCTCGTTACGATCTTTGAGCCAGCAGGCTTGGATACTTTCACCAAACAAGAGCCTCACCGATGAAATCTGTTACACCACACTCGCGCCAAGGGGAAGAGCGTTTCCTCCCTTTGTCGGTCGGCGCTATAGGCGTAGTTTTTGGAGATATTGGCACCAGTCCGCTCTATGCCATGAAAGAAGTATTCAGTGAGCACTACGGCATCCCCCCCACCTTAAACAACATATTAGGCATCAGCTCGCTCATTTTTTGGTCATTGATCATTGTCGTATCGTTAAAGTACATGCTGTTTATTATGCGCGCCGACAATAAAGGTGAAGGCGGCATTATGGCGCTTTTAGCTCTCACCTTGCGCGCCTCGAGCAAAGACACACGCTCACGCTGGCTGTTAATTACCTTGGGGCTTTTTGGCGGCGCATTGTTTTATGGTGACGGCGCCATCACCCCCGCCATTTCAGTATTGAGCGCGGTGGAAGGTTTGAAGATCGTCGCGCCATCATTAGAAAGCTATATCATCCCCATAACCCTGGGCATATTAATCGGACTATTCTTATTTCAGCGCAAGGGTACAGCCAGTGTCGGCGCCCTATTTGGACCGGTTATGTGCCTGTGGTTTTTCGTTCTGGGTGTGTTAGGCATCATGAGTATTATCGCTGAACCACGCGTTCTGCAGGCGCTCAACCCGGCCTATGCCGTACTATTTTTCACACAGCATGAATGGCATGGTTTTCTCGTGCTGGGTGCCGTGGTACTAGTGCTGACCGGCGCCGAGGTGCTCTATGCTGATATGGGCCACTTCGGCCGCCCCATCATTCGCGCAAGTTGGTTTTTTTTCGTCTTACCCGCGCTACTGCTAAATTATTTTGGTCAAGCAGCATTGTTAATTCGCGACCCTTCCGCAACGGCTATCCCTTCTATCTATTGGTTCCCGAATGGGGGATTTATGGGCTGATTGCTTTGGCAACGTGTGCCACAGTTATTGCATCACAAGCCACTATCACCGGCACCTTCTCCATCACCCGCCAAGCAATCCAACTCGGTTACTTGCCGCGTTTAAAAATCATGCACACATCGCGGAAAAAAATTGGCCAAATCTATCTTCCTTTGGTGAACTGGGCACTGTTGGGTGCCGTCATGTTGCTGGTCCTGGGCTTTCAATCCTCAAGCAATCTTGCGGCAGCGTACGGTATTTCCGTCACCGGCACCATGGTTGTAACAACAGTGCTCGCGCTAATTATTGCGCACTATCAATGGGGCTGGAACTGGCTGATTATTGCGGCTGTCGGGAGTGTTTTTCTCACTATCGACCTCGCCTTTTTTTCCGCTAACTTAATTAAAATTCCCGAGGGCGGTTGGATGGCGATAGTACTTGGCGTGGGATTGTTTACGCTCATGTCGACCTGGAAAAGAGGCCGCGAGATTTTGATGAGCCGGCTGCGCGCAAATGCTATTGAATTGGAGTCGTTTCTTAAAAATATTATGCGCTCACCGCCGTTGCGCGTTTCAGGCAGCGCCGTTTTTCTCACCGCCGACCGCGACGGTGTGCCGCATGCTTTATTACATAACCTGTCACACAACAAGGTTCTGCATGAGCGGGTGATTTTTCTTACTGTCGTTACCGAAGATGTGCCTTGGGTAACCAGAAATGAGCGCCTGAACATCGAAACGTTAGGCCAGGATTTTTATCGCTTAACGATTCGGTATGGTTTTAAGCAGGATCAGCATATTCCGCGTGCATTAGAACAATGCAAAGGCTTTGGTTTGGATTTTAATATGCTTGAAACGTCATTCTTTCTGAGTCGCGAGACCTTGATCCCAACACGGTTGCCGGGCATGGCCATCTGGCGCGAGCAATTGTTTATTACCATGGCCCGCAACGCCTCCAGTGCGATGACCTTCTTCCGTTTGCCGACGAATCGTGTGCTGGAATTAGGCACTCAAATAGAACTTTAATTTTTGATTTTAATTCAACTGCTTAGCGGCACTTTTCGAGTGCAACTAGGCAGTTTCTGATATACTTGCCGATTGCCTTCGGCAATCCACCTATTTCAGGCCTTATCCTTTATGCATAGCGCGCGTGACCTCTTTTCCTACCGCAAATATTGGGCGCAACGCTTTGGCATTGCGCCGGTGCTGCCCATGTCTGCCGCTGAGATGGATGAACTTGGATGGGATTCGTGCGACATCATTTTAGTCACCGGTGATGCGTATATCGACCATCCAAGTTTTGGCATGGCATTGGTTGGCCGCCTGCTTGAAGCGCAAGGCTTTAGAGTCGGCATTATCGCGCAGCCCGATTGGAAAAACGCCGCCGATTTTTCGCGCTTGGGTAAACCGAATCTGTTCTTCGGCGTCACCGCAGGCAACATGGATTCAATGGTTAATCGCTACACGTCCGATAACCGCATTCGTTCTAATGACGCCTATACGCCCGGTGGGGAGCCTGGCAAGCGCCCCGATCACGCTGTGGTGGTCTATGCACAACGTTGTCGTGAGGCGTTTAACGACGTGCCGGTTATCATCGGTGGCATTGAAGCCAGCCTGCGCCGTATCGCCCACTTTGACTACTGGTCGGACACCGTTAAACGTTCGATTTTGTTAGACGCTAAAGCCGATTTGCTGGTTTATGGCAACGCAGAACGACAAATTAGTGAAATCGCACACCGTTTGGCGGCAGGAGAAAACATCCGGGCATTGCGCGATATTCGCGGCACCGCCTTCGTCAGCCTTGGTCTGCCGGAAAACTTCGTTGAAATCGACTCCACGCATATTGACACACCTGGCACCATCAACGCGCGTATCGACCCCTACGCGATGGAACCCAGCACTGCAACACCCTGTGCGCCAGACAAGCCAGCGCCGCCAAGCGATGGCACGAATGTAATTCGATTTATGCCACGCGCCCCTAAAATTGATCGTGAACACACAGTCATTCGTTTGCCTACCTTCGATGCGGTGAAAAAAGACCCGGTCCTGTACGCGCATGCCTCGCGCATTTTGCATTTAGAGACTAACCCGGGCAATGCACTCGCCTTGGTACAACGCCATGGCAATCGCGATGTGTGGCTCAATCCGCCGCCGATTCCATTGACAACCAAAGAAATGGACGCGATTTTTGATCTACCTTATAACCGTCTGCCACATCCTTCTTATGGCAACGCCAATATTCCCGCATATGAAATGATCCGTTTCTCGGTCAACATCATGCGTGGCTGTTTTGGTGGCTGCACATTTTGTTCAATCACCGAACACGAAGGACGTATTATCCAAAGCCGTTCGGAAGATTCGGTGATTCGCGAGATCGAAGCGATACGCGATAACGTTCCCGGCTTCACGGGTGTCATTTCAGATTTAGGCGGCCCGACAGCAAATATGTATCGCCTGGCCTGCAAAAGCCCTGAAATTGAAAGCGCCTGCCGCCTCCCCTCTTGCGTGTATCCCGATATTTGTTCGAACCTGAATACTGATCATACGCCTTTGATAAAACTCTACCGCCGCGCCCGTAGTTTACCGGGTGTAAAAAAAATATTAGTCGCATCTGGGTTGCGCTATGACCTTGCGGTAACATCACCGGAATACGTGAAGGAACTGGTTACTCATCACGTCGGCGGGTACTTGAAAATTGCCCCTGAGCATACGCAAGACGGGCCGCTGTCAAAAATGATGAAGCCTGGCATGGGTTCGTATGACAAATTTAAAGAGTTGTTCGATAAATATTCCAAGGAAGCGGGAAAAGAGCAATATCTTATTCCATACTTTATTGCAGCCCACCCCGGCACCACTGACGAAGATATGCTAGACCTGGCACTTTGGTTAAAGAAGAACGGCTTTCGCGCCGATCAAGTGCAAACGTTTTTGCCCTCGCCTA
Organism: Gammaproteobacteria bacterium; assembly: GCA_031428395.1. Taxonomy (GTDB): domain Bacteria; phylum Pseudomonadota; class Gammaproteobacteria; order JAADHS01; family JAADHS01; genus JANPPH01. The sequence continues at coordinate 15,992 of JANPPH010000066.1, read as the reverse complement.
TGGCGACTGCCACCGCCATGTACCATTCGGGTAAAAACCCATTACGTAAAGTGACCTACCAAAGCGAGACAGTGTCGATCCCTAAAGGCATCAAAGTCAGACGCTTACATAAAGCTTTCTTACGTTACCATGATGCCAACAACTGGCCATTATTGCGTGAAGCATTACAACGCATGGGACGCAGTGATTTGATCGGTAATGGCAAACGTCACTTAGTGCCAACGTGGCAACCCGAAGGCACCGGAGATAAAGCAGAAGGCAAACGTACTGCTACCACGCCACCGGGCAAGAAATTTTTGACCCAACACACAGGTCTGCCGCCACGCGCTAAGTTACGTGACAAACCCCTTCGCAAAGCGACGAAGAAAGATTCCCATTAGTTGGCTAGCTCCGACTTGTCGATCTAACATTGTGTGTTTTTGCACTTATCTTGCACCCCCGTAGAGGCTGCCGAGCACTGCAAGGCTTTGAGGATAAGACCCGCAGGGGCGCCGCATGGATGCGGTAGGCCATTCTAAATCACTACGGTGATGGTTATGTGGATTGCTTAAGAGAAGCACTTAGTTGAAATCAATTTGGGCAGGTTAATTGAATGGCCTTCGGCCAGTGTGATTGAATCGGGTTGGCGCACCCGAAGGCGCGTTACTTTTCTTTGAACGCTCAAAGAAAAGTAACCAAAAGAAAACCGCCCCAGAGACGCCGCCCTTCGGGTACCCTGCGCGCTTCAGGCAGCGACGGGGTTCATCCACAGCACGTCCGTGTGCTGAGGATGAACGCATCGCCTCCATGCGATGCCCCTACGGGCCTGATCCTCGCAGCCTTCCAGTGCTCGGCTGCGTCTATGGGGGATTAAACCCGGATTTTCCATTAGCACTCTACTGCGGCTGCACAACGCACTGAATCTGCGCGAGAAAAGATTAAAAACAGTCTGTCACCGTAGAGTGACTACGCCTCCGACTGTTTTTAATCTTTTCTCGCCCATCTTCAGCACCTTGCGCACCCTCGCTACGAGCCTAATGGAAAATCTGGATTAAAAAAGGAAGCTGGTGAAATTTTGACGAATGTTACCGATTAATTCTATTTCTCTTGCACTTCCTTACAGCGAAAACAATCTACTACATGATCGTTCACTAAGCCTGCGGCTTGCATTAGCGCATAGCAAATTGTCGAACCGACAAACTTAAAACCACGCCGTTTTAACTCTTTGCTCATTGCATCCGATTCGGCAGTTTTTGCTGGGACGTCGCGCATGGACTTAGGCCGATTTTGTTTGGCACGGCCTTCTACAAAACTCCATAGTAGCTCATCTAAACTCTGCTCTTTTTGCAGCTGCAAATAAGCCTGTGCATTGGTAATTGTTGCGGCAATCTTTAAGCGATTCCGCACAATCCCTGGGTCTGCCAACAGCTGCGCAACTTTGGTTGCGTCATACTGAGCAATTTTTCGCGGCTCAAAGTCATCAAAGACTTGGCGGTAATGCGCCCGTTTTCTTAGAATAATGGCCCAACTCAATCCTGCTTGCGCCCCTTCCAAAATCAACAATTCAAACAACTTCTGGTCATCATGTAAGGGCAGGCCCCACTCCTTATCATGGTATTCGGTTTCTAATGGGCTATTTTCAGACCATGAACAACGCTTGAGCATGACTTTCCTTATAAAATTCGAAGCAAGTTCCTACATTAGAAAATTGATATACTACTCAGATGCCACTTAAGCACTTCCATCCGGCCGTTGCAAGTTGGTTTGGCAAGGCCTTCCCCGCGCCCACAGAGCCCCAGGCACAGGCTTGGCCTGCGATTGCTGCCGGTAAGCATGTATTGATCGCCGCGCCAACGGGGTCAGGTAAAACCTTGGCTGCGTTTTTGGCGTCAATCGATGACTTGGTGCGTCAGGCCGTTGCAGGTGAGTTGCGCGATGAGACACAGGTGGTTTATGTGTCACCGCTAAAAGCGCTAAGTAACGATATCCAGCGCAATCTAGATCAACCATTGGCTGCGATTCAAGCAGAACTGCAAGCGCAAGGTTTGCCGCCCATTAATATTCGCACCGTGGTCCGCACGGGCGACACGCCACAAGCGGAACGCGCTGCCATGCGCAAACGTGCACCGCATATCATCGTTACCACACCCGAATCGCTGTATATACTGCTCACCAGTGACAGCGGCCGCACTATGCTGGCCACGACGCGCACGGTTATAGTTGACGAAATACACGCGCTGATTGGCAGTAAACGCGGCGCACATCTTGCGCTGTCGCTGGAGCGATTGCAAGCACTGACGCCGCGCTCGATTACCCGCGTTGGCTTATCGGCGACGCAAAAGCCGATAGAAGAGGTCGCACGTTTCTTAGTTGGCAACGATACCGTACCTAGATCGTGCACCATCATTGACACCGGCCACATTCGCCAACGCGACCTCGCCTTAGAATTGCCAACTTCGCCGCTTGAAGCGGTCATGTCTAATGAAGTATGGGAAAGCATTTATGATCGCTTGGCTTTATTGGCAAAAGATCATCGCACTACGTTGGTCTTCGTCAATACACGACGTATGGCCGAGCGTGTCGCGCGTCACTTAAGCGAGCGTTTAGGCCAAGATCAAGTCGCGTCGCATCATGGTAGCTTGGCTAAAGAGCATCGGCTCGCAGCGGAACAACGCTTAAAGGCCGGTAATTTACGCGCCTTGGTGGCAACGGCATCGTTGGAGTTAGGCATCGATATTGGTGACGTGGAATTGGTTTGTCAAATCGGTTCGCCGCGCTCTATCGCGACATTTTTACAGCGTGTCGGGCGCTCGGGTCACACCGTTGGCGGCCTACCTAAAGGGCGACTTTTTCCACTAAGCCGCGATGAGTTGATTGAATCGATCGCGCTGCTCGATTCAGTCCAGCGCGGCGAGCTGGACCGATTAGTGATTCCCGACAAACCCCTGGATGTGTTGGCACAACAAATTGTGGCGGAAGTCGCGTGTAGGGAATGGACGGAAGAAGAATTATTTAGCCAAATCACGCGCGCACATCCTTACCGAAATTTAACGCGCGAAGAATTCGCCAACATCGTGCACATGCTTGCCGAGGGCTATAGCACAAGGCGCGGACGCCATAGCGCCTATTTGCATCACGACAGCGTGAATCAGCGTTTGCGCGCACGCCGCGGGGCGCGTCTAACTGCTATCACCTGTGGCGGCACCATTCCGGATAACGCCGATTACGATGTTATTCTTGAACCGGCTGGTACCTTCATCGGCACACTCAATGAAGATTTCGCCATAGAAAGTTTGGCGGGCGACATTTTCCAATTAGGCAATAACTCCTATCGCATTATACGTGTCGAAGCCGGACGCGTGCGTGTGGACGATGCGCATGGCCAACCACCCAATATCCCCTTTTGGCTCGGTGAAGGTTTCGCGCGTACCGATGAATTGTCTTATGCCGTAGCACGCTTGCGCGATACGGTTGTGCAACAACTGACAGACCGCAGCGTGCAAGAAGCAGCAGACCATTTGGTTAACGCCCTAGGCATTTCGCTTACGGCCGCTTCCCAAGCCACCGATTACCTCGCTGCCGCGTTTGCATCGTTGGGCGCTATGCCCTCCCAACAAACGATTGTGTTTGAGCGCTTCTTCGATACCTCTGGCGGTATGCAATTTATTATTCATGCGCCCTTTGGCAGCCGTATCAATCGCGCATGGGGACTCGCCTTACGCAAACGTTTTTGCCGAAAATTTAATTTTGAATTACAAGCTGCGGCAACTGAAGATGCTATCGTGCTATCGCTTGGCGCCACGCACAGCTTTCCGCTCGCGGAGGTGGCAAACTATCTGCATCCCAATACGGTGCGCGAGGTGCTTATCCAAGCGCTTTTAGACTCACCCATGTTTACCGCGCGATGGCGCTGGAATGCGACCACCGCCCTGGCGATTCAACGATTCCGTGGTGGCAAGAAATTGCCTCCACCATTGCGGCGCATGGCCGCAGAAGATTTGGTCGCATTGTTGTTTCCGGACCAGCTCGCCTGCCAAGAAAACATTCAAGGTGAGCGTGAAATTCCCGATCATCCCTTAGTCAAGCAAACTATCCACGATTGCTTGCACGAGGCCATGGATATCGACGGACTCGTACAATTATTGACGCGTCTTGCGAGCGGCGAAATTCGGCTGGTGGCGAAAGATTTGCGAGAACCTTCGCCACTGGCGCAAGAAATTCTCACGGCGCGTCCTTATGCATTTTTAGACGACGCTCCGTTAGAAGAACGCCGCACCCAAGCGGTCATGAGCCGTCGTTGGATTGATCCCAATACCGCTTCCGATTTAGGTCGTTTAGATCAAGAGGCGATTGAGCGTGTTAAGAGCGAAGTGTGGCCCGCGCCGCAAAGTGCCGACGAATTGCATGAAGCGCTGATGCTGTTTGGCTTTCTTAGCCAACAGGAAAGCACTGCACTAACGTGGGTGCCTTTTTTCAAGCAATTAGAAGAGCAACGACGTGTTACCCAATTACACACACCGCAGTCTACGCTTTGGATTTGCGCTGAACGCTTGCCCATTTTTTCGGCACTTTTCCCCGCCGCAACATTGACCCCTCTTATCACTGCACCCGCACCGTTCAATCAGCGCGCATGGAAGTATGAAGAAGCGTTGCAAGATGTCGTACGCAGCCGCTTAGAGGGACTGGGACCAGCCACTGCTGAAAGTATTGCATTCAGCATGGGCTTGCCACGACAAGATATAGAGCTGACTCTGGTGGCGCTGGAAGGCGAAGGCTTTGCCTTGCGCGGACGTTTCAGTACCGGAGTCGACGTCGACGAATGGTGTGAACGTCGCCTACTGGCGCGCATTCACCATTACACGATCAAGCGCTTACGCCAAGAAATTGAACCAGTCACCGCCAGCGATTTCATGCGCTTCTTATTCCACTGGCAACAGATTGGTGAAGACAGCGCCGATGGGCCTAAAGCGCTCACGAGTATCATCGAGCAATTGGAAGGCTTTGAAGCACCAGCCAGTGCTTGGGAAAGCGACATTCTGCCTTTGCGCCTGGCTGACTACCATCCTCAATGGTTAGATATACTATGTCAGTCTGGCCGCATTGCTTGGGCGCGCCTCTCTCCTGCCAAAGTGCAAAATGAGAGTAGCCCAGGGCCTTTGCGCAGTACGCCGATTAGCCTGATGAACCGCCGCCATCAAGCAATTTGGCATGCGTTGGCCCACAACTTACAGCGCGACGACGCGCTACTTCCACCGCGTCCGGAGCGTGTTGCGGCAATGCTGACTAAACATGGCGCTTGTTTTTTTGATGAACTGTTAGTGGGGACAGGACTATTGCGCATCGAGTTGGAAACAGCCCTCGGCGACTTAGTTGCGCGCGGGTTTGTCACGAACGACAGCTTTGCGGGTTTACGTGCGCTACTCCTACCCTCAGACATAAAACGCAGCAACGCCTATCGACGTCACAGTAGGAATGCGATAACCGGAATTGATGCTGCAGGACGTTGGGCGTATATTAATTCGTCCGCAAATGAGCCTGAGAAAATAGCCAAACGTAATGGCTCGCAACATGACCCAGCGGCCATCGAGCATGTCGCCCGCACCTTACTAAAACGCTACGGTATAGTATTTCGCCGACTACTTGAACGCGAAGCCTCGTGGCTGCCCTCGTGGCGCGAATTACTCATGGTCTATCGCCGCCTCGAAGCGCGTGGCGAGATCCGTGGCGGCCATTTCGTCGCTGGCTTCTCCGGCGAGCATTACGCGCTACCCGACGCTATCGGTGCGCTACGCAAAATCCGGCGCGAAGCTCATAACGATACGCTACATGTTATCAGCGGCGCCGACCCGCTCAACTTTTCCGGTATTGTTACACCTGGCACCAAAGTGCCTGCATTGGCGGGCAATCGCGTGCTGTATCGCAACGGCATTGCTATTGCTTGGCGTATCGCTGGCGAGTTTTATTTCGCGCAAGGTATTGAAGCTTCGGAAGAATGGAAACTACGCGAGGCACTTGTGCGTAAAACCGAGCGCCTGAGGTCACCGGCAAAAAGGCTGATGGGGTAGTGTTTATAGAGCAAATCCATTCATGATCAAAACCTGAAAACCGGATAATGAGACTTTTTGCTCGCTGTCCTTCAGGCTCATTTAGGGATTGGAAAAATGCCCCCCATCACCGCCCCCGCAAAAACATCCGATCAATCTCCCCCAACCCAACCCCGACCCACGTCGGTCTGCCGTGATTGCACTGTCCGCTGCGTTCGGTTTTTTCCATGTCGCGTAACAAGGCGTTCATTTCTGCGATGCTGAGTTTGCGTTGGGCGCGAATGGAGCCGTGGCAGGCCATGGTGCCCAGTATTTCGTTCATGTGTTCGCGGATGCGTGAGCTTTGGCCATGGCTGCGTAGATCGGCGAGTACGTCGCGGATTAAGTTTGAAATATCGGCGTCACGCAATAGCGCTGGCACTTGGCGCACGGCAATGTTTTCGTAGCTTACGCGACTCACTTCGAAACCTAGGTCGGAAAAAACGCTTGAATGTTCTTCCAGTAACGCGGCTTCGACGGCGCTTACCGTGACCTGAATGGGCACCAACAATGGTTGCGCTGGGATATTTTTTTCTTGATCGAATGTATGTTTCAAACGCTCGTAGGTGATGCGTTCGTGCGCGGCATGCATATCGACCAATACCAAGCCTTGGGTGTTTTGCGCGAGGATGTAAATATCATGCAATTGCGCCAGAGCGAAACCGAGTGGCGGTGCAATCGTGTCTTCGGCGTCGACGATGGATGCAGGTTGCGGGACGGTTTGATGCAATGCGGCGTAATGTTGCAGGGTCTCGCGCACTTGCAGCGGCATAGCGGGTTGATGCGCGTATTCCTTGTTAAATGCGGACGCGGACGCAGGTGCTGGGCGTACCGCGTCGACGCGACTGAATGGGGTAGTCATCGTCGGTGTTGACGCTGGCGTCGGTCTGACGCTCGCTAAGGCATTGTGCAAACCCTTAAACAAAAAATCATGCACCAAACGACTTTCACGAAAACGCACTTCGTGTTTGGTCGGATGCACGTTTACGTCAACATCCGTAGCGGGCATCTCCAAATATAAAACAAAAGCAGGATGGCGACCGTGATACAGCACATCTTGATAGGCTTGGCGCACAGCATGGGCGACGAGCTTGTCGCGCACGATGCGACCATTGACGAAAAAATATTGCAAATCGCTTTGACTGCGCGAGAAGGTCGGCAAACCGATCCATCCCGACAAACGTAAACCTGTCGCCTCAAATTCGATATAAATTGCTTGTTCGATAAACGCCTTGCCACAAATCGCGGTGACACGGCGCTCGCGCTCGGCCTCGTCACGGCTCGCACGCCATGCATGCACAACGCGCTCGTTGTGTCGTAGTTGTATGCTTACATCATCGCGACTTAAAGCAATGCGCCGCACCACTTCTTCCAAGTGGGTGAATTCGGTTTTTTCTACGCGCAAAAATTTTCGACGCGCGGGCGTGTTAAAAAACAGATCGCGAATTTCCGCTGTGGTGCCAATCGCATGGGCCGCAGGTATCGCTGCAATCGGAGTTCCAACGTGCTCGCCTTCAATGCGCCAGCCGCTGTCCTCGCTAAGCGTGCGCGATGTCAAGGTCAAACGCGAAACGGAACCGATACTTGGCAAGGCTTCGCCGCGAAAACCTAGACTGGCGATCGCGGCCAGATCATCCAGGCTACAAATTTTGCTGGTGGCATGACGATCAAGCGCAAGCGCCAGATCATCGCGATGAATGCCACAGCCATTGTCACGGACACGTATAAGGCGAATGCCGCCTTGCTCTACGTCAACGTCGATCTGGGACGCACCGGCATCAAGACTATTTTCGAGCAGTTCTTTGACTACCGACGAAGGCCGCTCGACCACTTCACCGGCGGCAATTTGGTTGGCGAGTTGGGGGGTAAGGCGTTGGATACGGCGAACGAGCTCAGACATGCGAGCATAGTAGGGGGATTGGTGAGTTAGGGCAAGATATGCAGGCGGTTTCGGCACCTCACGCTTAGGAAAGAATCAGCGTGGCAAGAAGAAGTCCGAACGAGTCAGTCAAGCAAGCGGGTGCTAGAGATCAATGCGGTCAAGCAGAAAGACTAAATTCCCGCTACGGGTATGCGCAACACTTGCCCCACATTCACTTGACTATCGGCAAGTCCATTGGCGACACGTAAACTATCCGGAGAAATTTTGTAACGCTTGGCAATCGTATCCAGCGTGTCACCGCGGCTAATGGTGTGGCGGCGTTGTTGCGCCAGCGCCGTGCCAGACGGAGGATTGTCTTTGAAGTGAGCCACAACGCCAGTAACAATCGCCTGCGCCAAGGACGTCTGATAGGCACCGTTGAGCAATTTGCTTTCTTCGTCAGGATTGGAAATAAACGCTGTTTCGACCAGAATCGAGGGTATATCAGGCGACTTCAGCACCATAAACCCCGCCTGTTCGACGCGGTTTTTATGCACGTTACCGATCCGCTTCAATCCATCCAATACTCGGCTGCCAACGCCTAAGCTCGCTTCAATGGTTGCGGTTTGAGACAAGTCGAGCAACACGGATGCAAGGGTATTATCTTTATCATCCAAGCTCACCCCACCCACTAAGTCGGCGGCGTTTTCACGCTCAGCCAACCAGCGTGCCGCTTCGTTAGTCGCGCCGCGCTGCGATAAAGCAAACACCGACGAGCCACTGGCGCGCGGATTATTGTGTGCATCGGCGTGAATGGAAACAAACAAATCGGCCTTATGCTGGCGTGCCTTAATAATGCGTTTACGCAAACCTAAATAATAGTCGCCATCGCGGATTAATACCGGTCGTATCCCCGGCTCGGCACGAAACAGCTCGGCGAGCTTGCGCGCCAGGGCCAAGGCAACGTCTTTTTCGCGGGTGCCGCTGGGGCCGATAGCACCGGGATCTTCACCGCCATGCCCAGCATCAATCGCAATAACGATATCGCGCGTAGGGGCCCGCGCTGCCGGTGGCTCCTCTTTCTTGGCCTCGGATATGTCGGATATTTTAGGTGCGTCCATCGGCGCATCGCTGATTACTGGAGCCTTAACGTTCGGCTTCGGATTGGAAACAACATGTGGGCGCGCCGCCTTGCGGCTGCTGTCGAGATCAATCACTAAACGGTAACCGTGCTCGCCGTGGGGCGGCAACAATGTGCTAGTAGGTTTAAGCGCCTTATTAACATCCAACACAATGCGTAGGTTGCGGTCAGTGGCATCGCGCCGACCGGTACGAATCTGCTGCACCACGGAATCGCGTAAATCGACGGCCTTTAATGAGCCTGTCAATCGGGTGTTGCTAAGATCAATAACGATACGACTGGGATTGTCGAGGCTGAACACTTTAAAGCGCGTGTTACCGGTTACATCGAAAACCAGACGAGTGGTCTCGGGCCCCGCCCAGACGCGCACGCCCCGCACTTGAACTGAATTTTCAACGGGGTTCGCAAGACTGGCAACCGTCACTAGCAATAGTCCGCCAATGGCAAGCAATCTACTGATGAGCAATTTTCCGATTACCGCCACTGCCACCCTCCCAAAATGCTTTCCTTTTGAATCTGATAGATACGCGCAGAATTTAGTCTAAATTTTAGACTTAGTCTACCATCTAAATGATATCTAACAAAAACTTGACATCCGCGCTTAATTTTTTCTTGTGAGACAAAAATCGTTAAAAATTCGCAATTTAAGCGTAAAACGTGAGTTTTTTGGGTGTGCTGAACCCCCGTAGAGCGCTAATGCAGGAAATATGCCGTGCGCGTCAAAACCGCGCCAGTACATCCATTCCCAACGCCGTTCGCGCCTCAATCACGATACGGCGGCCAGTTTGCACATATTGCAGCACGATTACGATATCTGGCGCAGGCAGAAAGTGCGCACCGCATTCAGGCCACTCAATCAAGCAAACCGTATCCGATGCCGAAAATTCGCGGACACCCACATATTCTAGTTCTTCCGGATCGGCGAGGCGATAGAGATCCAGATGATAGATGCTCAGATTGCTGTATTGGTAGTTCTCAACCAAGGTGTAAGTGGGGCTTTTTACAACGCCGGTGTGTCCTAACTGGCGCAGAAAACCGCGCACGAACGTTGTCTTGCCCGCCCCCAGTGGTCCTTGCAAATACACCACGCAGCCGTGAGGGCGAGCGTGGGCAAGGCGAGCGCCCAGCGCCTCTTGCGCCGCTTCGTTATCGACAAACAGTTCCATTAGGTTTCTACCCCGCGCGGATTTACCAAGCGCCGCAAGGGCAACATCAAGTCGCCTGCCAACATTCCCCGTTCGCCATCCGCGGCAGCCAAGTCGCCCGCCTCAGCATGCAAACAAACACCTAATTGCGCCGCGTTCGTCAACGCAATACCTTGCGCCACCAGACCGGCAATAACGCCAGTCAATACGTCTCCCATGCCTCCACTTGCCATACCTGGATTGCCTGCGCTGCACACCAACATATGTTCCCCGTCGAATATTAAGGTGCCCTTACCTTTCAACACCCAGATGCCATTAAAACGCTGCTGTAACGTTCGTATCGCGGCAAAACGGTTCTGTTGCACCTGTTGCGTCGTACAACCCAACAGCCGAGCCGCTTCGCCGGGGTGTGGCGTTAAAATCCATGGGTGATGTGGTTGGGCTTGGGCGGCGAGAAGGTTCAGGGCATCGGCGTCCACCACAAGAGGCTTACTTTGATCAAGCACCCTACGCCATAGATCGCGACCCCACGCAGCGGTGCCTAAGCCTGGGCCGACAGCGATCACATCCGCCCGCGCCACCAAGGGCGCTAAGGCAGCCGCATCATCAATGGCGTGGCAAAGTAATTCCGGCCGGGCTGCCACCAATACGCCGACATGTGCTGCACGCGTCGCTATCGTCACCAAACCCGCGCCAACACGCGCCGCCGCTTCGCCCGCAAGGCGCACCGCACCCGCCATGCCATGATCGCCGCCAATCACTAAGACGTGACCGTTGACACCCTTATGTGAATTGCGGAGCCGGGGTGGTAACAGATAATCTAGCTGTTGAAGATCGATGCGCTTCGCCGCAGGCTCGATGTTTTGGTAAATGTCCTTGGGTACCTCTAAATCGGCAAAACAGAGTTCGCCGCAACAATCTGGCCCGGCGGCGGTGAACATGCCTTGCTTCAAGCCAATAAAGGTAATCGTTGCGGTGGCCTTAATCGCGGCACCTAAGACCGCCCCGGTATCTGCCTCAAGACCTGAGGGTATATCTAACGCCAGTACCGGCTTGGCACATGTATTTATTGCATCAATTGCAGCACGCCAATCCGCGGTAACGTCGCGCGTCAGACCCGTGCCAAACAGCGCATCCACAATCACATCGGCAGCGCTGAGATCGACGTTTTGGGCAAAGGGGATGGAGTCGATATTATTTTTTTGCATCGATTGATGGGCAGTTAATGCAGCGCCATGCAATCGCGTTGCATCACCCACTTGCATCACTGTCACACGCAAATTCGCAGCACGCGCCAAGCGCGCCAACACAAAGCCATCACCGGCGTTATTGCCCTCGCCCGTCATGACGAGGACGTGTTGGGCATGGGGCCAACGTGTACGCAAAAAAGCCAACGCCGATGCGCCAGCGCGTTCCATTAATACACTAGCCGACACGCCTAACTTGATTGCGGCATCATCCAGGCGCCGTACTTGCGCGGCCGTGTAGAGCGCTTGCGGCAAAGATGGCGTCATGGTGTGTTAAACTGCACGCAACAACCTCTCATCAAATCTCATGGCAACCCCTCCAAAAACTAGTCTATCTTTGCCTGACCTTGCCCGCGAAATCAAAACCTGGGGCGTAGCGCTCGGTTTTCAACAAGTGGGCATCGCCGATATTATTTTAACCGAGCACGAAACACATCTCATTAATTGGCTCAAGGCCGGGCGCCACGGGGCCATGGATTACATGCAAAAACACGGCGTAAAACGCAGTCGCCCGGATGCGTTAGAACCCGGCACTTGCCGTGTTATTTCCGTGCGCATGGATTACTTGCCGCCTCAAGGCGTCGACCCGCAAGCCGTGCTCGATGATCCGCATACTGCGTACGTATCGCGCTACGCCCTGGGTCGCGATTACCACAAAGTACTGCGCAAAAAATTACAACTACTCGCAGCGCGCATTCAAGCTACCGTCGGCGAATTCAGCTACCGCGTGTTTGTCGATAGCGCGCCGGTATTAGAAAAAGCATTGGCTGAAAAAGCCGGCTTGGGCTGGATCGGCAAACACACTAACCTGATCGGCCAAAAAACCGGCTCGTGGTTTTTCTTAGGCGAACTCTATACCGATCTGCCCTTGCCCATCGACACCCCGGCAAGCAATCATTGCGGCAGCTGCCAAGCGTGTATCGATATATGTCCGACCCAAGCGATTATCGGCCCCTATCAGTTGGACGCGCGCTTGTGCGTGTCGTACTTGACCATCGAATTACGTGGCAGTATTCCCATTGAATTGCGCAAACTGATCGGTAATCGCGTCTACGGTTGCGACGATTGCCAGCTCGTTTGCCCGTGGAATCGCTTCGCAAACTTTAGCGACGAAAAAGATTTCCATCCGCGCCATCACCTCGACGCGCCCGCGCTACTTGATTTATTCGCCTGGACTGAAGAAGAGTTTTTGCAACGCACCGAAGGCTCCGCCATTCGTCGAATTGGTTATGTGTGCTGGTTACGCAACATCGCCGTGGCATTGGGTAATGCGCCAAAAACACCACACATCATCGCCGCGCTAACAGCGCGTTTAAATTTCCCGTCAGATTTGGTGCGCGAACACGTTATCTGGGCGCTCGATCAAGCCTGACGTTATTGCGGTATTAAAAAAAACTTTTCGCGGTAATAGCGCAATTCGCGAATCGAGTCGCGCACGTCATCTAAAGCCAAGTGCGTAGAGTTTTTCGAAAATCCTTGGGCAATGCTAGGCGCCCAACGCGACGCCAATTCTTTTATGCTGCTCACATCAAGATTGCGGTAATGAAAATGCTTTTCTAGTTTAGGCATACAACGGTGCAAAAAGCGCCGGTCTTGGCAGATGCTATTGCCGCAGATGGGCGATACATTGGGTGGCACATATAGCTGTAAAAACTCCAGGGTCTGCTGTTCCGCCTGCGCCGCGGTGATTTGGCTTTTACGCACCCGTTCGAGCAAGCCTGAATTACCATGCTGGCGCTTGTTCCAATCGTCCATGCGCTCCAACACTTCCTCGGGCTGATGAAGTGCCAATACCGGACCTTCGGCCAAGACGTTCAAATTGGTGTCCGTAACAATGGTTGCAATTTCGATAATAAAATCCTGCGTCGTGTCCAACCCAGTCATTTCCAAATCGATCCAAATCAGATTTTTTGGGTCCAGCGCCATGATTGCCTCGTTGTCGGAAATGTTCTCTCGGCCATTTTATCCTAATTTACTGCTTGCGAAGGCCTTATGCTAAACTTTCATTATTCTCTACTCGATATCAGAGTCGTCACAGCAATTTTTCAGGTGATCCATGCAACGACGTTTATTATGCTTTTGTTTAAGCGGGTTATTGCTTAGCTTGCAGCCGATGGCCAACGCCGGTGATGCAAAAAACGGCAAGGCACTGTACGATGCAAACTGTTTCAAGTGCCACGACACTGCCATTCACACCCGTCCGAACAGCATTATTTTGTCTCTCACTGCACTGAAAAACCGAGTACGTTTCTGCGAAACTAACGCCAAGCTGACGTGGACAGACCCGCAGATTGATGATGTCGCTACCTACCTCAACAACAGCTTCTACAAATTCAAACAATAGCCCCGGAATTGCGCATGGCGACTGGAAAAACCCGACCTAAGCGCGCTAAAGCGACCCCCAATCACGACTCCGCAGAACAGGGCTTGGTGGTCGTCAATTACGGCGCCATGTTGGATGTGGAAGATGCGCAAGGCAACATCATTCGCTGCGTAGCGCGCCACAATGTGGGCGGTGCGGTGTGCGGCGATCGCGTGCTGTGGCAGCGCGGTGATCACGATGATGGCACCGTGGTCGAACGCCTGCCGCGACATACATTGCTCGCCCGTAGCGATGCGCGAGGCCAAAGCCGAGCTATCGCGGCGAATGTCGATCAGCTTATCGTCGTGCTCACGGCAACGCAAAATGGGCCTTGTGCAGAAACAGACTTGCTAGATCGCTATCTCGCCTGCGCTGAACTTAATAATATGAAAGCGGTGGTGGTCGTCAACAAGACCGACTTACTGAGTGCAGACGATGCCGAAGCGTTAAAAGCGCAGTTAGCGTGTTATCACCAAATTGGTTATGCCTCATTCTTCGTCAGTGCTACGTGCAACCTCGGTCTCGATAAACTCAGCCAGCAACTAGCGGGGCTGACAAGCGTTTTTGTTGGGCAATCAGGAATGGGCAAATCATCGCTCATTAAACATTTTCTACCCACCGAAGATATACGCACCGCCGCCGTCTCGGTGGGTTCGGGCCTGGGCAAGCACACCACCACACGCACAATTCTCTATCATCTACCTAATGGCGGTCACCTGGTCGACTCGCCGGGTGTGCGCGAATTTGGCCTTGGGATTATCCCTCCGACAGAGCTGATGCGCGGCTTTGCCGAGTTTCGACCCTATTTAGGCCAGTGTCGCTTCAACGATTGCATTCATCAACGCGAACCCGGCTGCGCACTCGAAGAAGCCGCATCGAAAGGCCTCATCGAAAGGCGTCGGCTGCAAAGCTACCGTGCCATTGCCAATGCAATGCTGAACCCCGCGGCATAACCGCACCGTGTCACGTTGGTGCCTGAGTGGGTGCAATAAGCATCGCGCCAGTAATTATCACAAAAGCACGCACCAATAAAACCCCCTTACCTTGCGCGCGATGCTCGGCACGCGCTGCCGCTATATCCTGACCGCGCCAAATATTTACCGCAGTTTGAACTTGAAAGAAATACAACATATAGAGCACGACTATCAGCATAAAGTGCATCCATACGCCGAAGGTTAGGATGTCCTGATTGAGGATTAAACGTTTATACAAATCGCGATCGAGATACAAATAAAACGGCATCAATAAATCGAACACCATGATACTAATCATTACCGGCACATGAAAAGCGCGTCGCGACGCATTGAAGTAAGCAATCACCATCACGGCATACGTCGCCGTTGCAACCAGTGTTGTGGCAACTTCCGGCGTCATGGGGCGTTATTAGCTATGCATCTATACATTTAGATGTTGTCCTAGTCTCAATGAAACATACGCGGCAATGACGCTATAACTCGCGCCTGCCGACCAAGGCATGCGACAACGTGCCACCATCGACATATTCCAACTCGCCTCCCATGGGGACGCCTTGAGCGATGCGCGTCGCTTTGATGCCACGCGGGCGTACCATTTCCGCAATGTAGTACGCCGTTGCCTCGCCTTCCACCGTAGAATTCGTCGCTAAAATCAATTCTGAGACACCGCCGCCATGAATACGCGCCATCAACAAGTCCATCCCAATTTCCTTAGGACCAATTCCATCAAGCGGCGACAGGTGCCCCATGAGGACAAAATAAAGGCCTTTATACGCTGCCGATTGTTCTATCGCTTGCACATCGGCGGGCGATTCAACAATGCAGAGTTGGGAATGATCGCGATTGGCATTAGCGCATAAACCGCAAACCTCATTTTCGGTCAAGGTACGGCAAATTTTGCAATGACCCACTTTGTCGGCAGCCGCGACTAATGCGCTGGCTAAACGCCGCGCTGCCGCTCGGTCGCGCTCAAGCAAATGAAACGCCATGCGCTGGGCTGATTTGTTGCCGACACTGGGCAAACAACGCAACGCGCTAATAAGTTGTGCAATAAGCGATGTATCAGCCATAAATCAGAAAGGCATCTTAAATCCAGGCGGTAAACCCATGCCGGACGTTACACCACCCATTTTGTCTTGAGTTTGCTTATCCACTTGATGTACAGCATCGTTGACTGCTGCCGCCAGCAGGTCTTCGATC
>JANPPH010000065.1:0-2225 GCA_031428395.1 Gammaproteobacteria bacterium | reverse complement strand
CGCAGATTCAGTGCGTTGTGCGGCCGCAGTAGAGGGCTAATGGAAAATCTGGGTTAAACCCCCCCCTCCTCCGCAGGGGGCGAAAATAAATGGCATATAGCATTTATGATCTCCATGTCACCACAGCAAAAAACTCGCGTCATCGTCGGCATGTCCGGCGGCGTAGATTCTTCCGTAACTGCGCTGCTATTGCATCAGCAAGGTCATGATGTGCGTGGCGTTTTCATGAAAAACTGGGAAGACTATCCTGATCGCCCGTGTCCTGCGGCACAAGACGCCTTAGATGCGCTGAATGTGTGCGAGAAAATTGGCATTCCGATGGATGCAGTCAATTTCTCCAACGATTATTGGGCGAAGGTGTTTGATTATTTTCTCGCCGAACATCGGCGTGGGCGCACGCCCAACCCAGACATTCTTTGTAACAAAGAGATTAAGTTTAAAGTTTTTTTGGACTATGCCTTGGCGCAAGGCGCTGCCTACATTGCGACCGGGCACTACGCGCGCATTTCATACCGCGATGGTCTTTACCGTCTGTTAAAAGCGCGCGATGGGAATAAAGATCAGACCTATTTTCTCTACACCTTAGGCCAAGCACAGTTGGCTAAAAGCCTCTTTCCTTTGGGTGATTATGTGAAACCGGAAGTGCGAAAAATTGCGGCACTCGCGGATTTCAACAATAGTGGAAAAAAAGACAGCACCGGTATATGTTTTATCGGCGAGAAAAACCTAAAAGCCTTTTTGGGCCGTTACTTGCCCAGTAACCCAGGACCCCTGTGCGCACTTGACGGTGAGCAAATTGGCATGCACGATGGATTGATGTTTTACACCATTGGTCAACGGCAGGGTTTGGGCATTGGTGGACGCCGCGAGAGCACCAGCGAGCCATGGTATGTGATCCGCAAAGATCTTCAAAGCAACACGCTGTTCGTCGCCCAAGGCAATCATCATCCAGAACTTTACAGCCAACGACTACAGGCGAGTGAGCTACATTGGACTAGCGGTACACCACCTCTCACACCATTGCGTTGCGCAGCCAAAACACGCTACCGCCAAGTTGACGCCGCCTGCATTATCGAGTCTATTGATCAAGACGTCTGCAGCGTCGTCTTCGACAAACCCCAATGGGCTGTCACGGCTGGACAATCTATCGTCTTTTATTTGGGCGATGAGTGTCTGGGCGGCGGCAGTATTGATCATATACAAAACAACTAAACTGATTACTCCCTATGCCCTCTCGTTACAGCGATACAGATCGAACTTTGGCCCTTGCGGGGATTTTTCAGGCCAGCGCACTAGTGCAGCAAGTTGCGCGCAAGGGCACTTGCGACACGCAAGCCATGGAAAATTCCATACGCAGTTTACTGAACCTGAATCCGGAATCCGTGGATGCCATTTACGGCGGCCCCCGCGGTGTAAAGATGGGCCTGCAATTGTTACATAGCCAGCTCGCAGGTCCCAGCCAAGACCGCGATATTGAAATCACCAAATATGTGATCAGCCTTCTCTATCTGGAACGCAAACTGGCAAAACAACCCGATATGCTGAACAAAATGCAACAAGGATTGGGTCGCGCTCAAAGCCAAGCGGAACACTTTTCCCTGACTCATAACAATGTCATGGCAAGTATCGCCGACCTTTACACCACAACGCTGAGCACCTTAAAACCACGTATCACAGTGAGCGGCGAACATGTCTATCTTACCAATCCTGATAACGCTAATCAGATACGCGCGTTATTACTGTCGGGGATACGTTCAGCCGTTTTGTGGGCACAATGTGGCGGCACACGTTTGACCTTATTGTTTGGCCGCAAGCGCCTGGTGCGCGAAGCCAACGCATTGCTCGACTCACCAAACGAATTTCCGGAGCCGTGATGGAACTCACTTCTTTAACCGCCATTTCTCCTCTTGACGGCCGCTACGCAGAAAAGACCAAAGATTTACGCCCGATGTTCAGTGAATATGGTTTGATTCGCTATCGAGTGTTAATAGAAGTCCGCTGGCTGCAAGAACTTGCGGCGCACCCCGACATCACTGAAGTGCCGCCTCTGTCACCACAGGCCTTGAAGGTATTGGATAGTTTGATCGACAATTTTAGTGTTGAGGATGCGCAACGCGTCAAAACCATCGAGCGCCGGACAAATCACGATGTGAAAGCGGTCGAATATTTTTTGAAAGAAAAGATTGAAGGCCACCCAGAACTAATGGCCATCAGTGAATTTTTTC
>JANPPH010000064.1:0-8366 GCA_031428395.1 Gammaproteobacteria bacterium | reverse complement strand
GGTCGTTTTGCTGCCCTCTTTGCGCTTGAGCAGTTCGTCCAAGCGCTGGCGATGGACAGGCAACAAGGAATCGGTCAACGCCACATGGATGCGCCGATTGGCGCGGGTGATAGCTTCCGCGCAAGCGCGCTCGATGGCGTTCATGGCGGGCAAGATGATGGTCTGTCGCCGAAGGTTTTCGACCAGCGTGCTGGCCAGGACAATGCCTTTGTCCGTCTGCAAGGCCAGCTCCGTCAGCGTATGCACCGCTTGTCGGTAGTGGCCCATGGTAAAAGGTTTGAACCCAAACACCGTTTGCAGCTCGACCAGGTGCTCACGCCGGGTCTGGTCACGCTGGCCGTATTCATCCCAGCTTTCCACTGGCACCATGAGCTGCGCCGCGACCAATCGCAGCAAGGGCGGGAGTGGCGGTTCATCAACGCCAAGGACGATGCCGGGGAATCGCAGGTAGCAAAGCTGAACAGCGAAGCCCAGCCGGTTCGCAGGCCCGCGCCGCTGGCGAATGATCGACAAGTCGGTCTCGTTGAACGTGTAGTGCTGGATCAGCTCGTCTTTGGCATCAGGTAGTGCGAGCAGGCTGTCGCGCTCGGCAGCGGACAGAATCGAACGACGGGGCATATGGGCTCCTCTTGAAAACGCAGGTTTTTGATAAGCCTCGCCCAGTCACCGATGCGGCACGCAAAATCAAGGCACTTCCATTCTCACAAATAGTTCTTGATATGTTATTCTCAATCAACTACCATTACAACGAGTTTTGATAAGGAGAGATGTATGGGGCAGCTCGATCGCATTGACCATGACACTGAGGAAGCCGTCCGGCGTTTCCTTACCTTAATCGCCGGTCGCTATGACATGGCGGGCGCAATCGTCTTCGGCAGTCGTGCCCGTGGCACCCATCGCCCCGACAGCGATGCCGATGTCGCTGTGCTCCTGAGCGGTGAACATCAACGGTTCCTGACTACCAAGCTAGCAATGTCCGATGTGGCTTTTGACGTGCTGCTTGAAACGGGCATCAACATCTCTCCACTGCCGATCTGGCTCGACGAGTGGGAACACCCTGAAAACTACTCGAATCCGGCGCTGCTTCAGAACATCGCCAGCGAGGGATTTCGACTGTGAATAATCAATTGACTCCCATTGCCTTGATGGCAAAGGCCGACCGTGCGTGTTCGTCGGCGCGGGCCTTGCTTGGTTTGGGTGATGTGGACGGCGCATGCAACCGCGCCTATTACGCGATGTTCGATGCCGCCCGCGCTGCGTTGCTGGCTTCGGGCGCTCCCGTCAGACCCGACATTGGCAAGACGCACAGAGGCCTCATCAACGCTTTCAGCGAGCACCTCATCAATAACGGGCCTGTCTCGAAAGAACTTGGACGTCTGTTGAAGCGTGCGGAGGAAATCCGCTTGGTAGCTGACTACAAAGGCGACTCGGTTGAACTGAGTGATGCGCAGGAAATGGTGGCACAGGCCGAAACCTTCGTTACTGCCATGCATGCCGAGTTCATGCCGAATACCCCCAGCGGTGACGACTATGGAATGGAGCCATAATGAATGATGTTTTGAAGCCTGATGCGGTAGCACAGCAAGCAACCAAAGCGAAGCCAGATTGGCGCACAAAGGAAGCTCGCGCAGCACGTCGTGCAAAAACAGCTACGGTGCCGTCCGTAACTTGTGGTGAACAACCTTCGCCCAGCGCTTTCATAGAGCAATTGTGGGTGGGTCCGAAGGTTCATGCGGCTGCTGTTGCCGTGGCTCAGGCGCAAGCGGTTAGGAATAGCGTGGCACGAAAGCTCGATGGTGGCAGCTTGGCCGTCACCGCCGATGACCTAACTCGTCTCGACAGGGCGCTAACTGAGGCGAAGCTGAGGCTAGGCGAGTTGTCGCCAGAGCATGCAGATGCGCTGATTCCGGCCTTGAGCTGACACCTGTTTCAGCGTTGGCTCCCACCGCCAAATCCCGATACCAAAAATACCCTGAAGGAATCCAGCAATGAACTTTTCTAACGACAACAAGCCGCCGATGTTCGGCCCCTCTGCCGTGATCGATTCGGCCACCTATGAGTCACGTTCTGGCAAATCAGCCTTGATGAACGAGCTGATGGCCGAGCTTGCGGGGAAGCCGGAAGCCTTGGCTGCAACGATCATCGGCAACTGCACGACGACGATTCCGCTGAAATTCGCCTTCGACGGCGCTACCAGCTTCAACCCGTTCACAAACTTCGGTGAGGAAGCCGATCAGGCGATGGGGCTGCTGGTGAGAATGGCTGACGTTGAAGTGTCTCCTGAGCAATTGGCACAGGCTAAGAGTCTGGCTTTGGCGGAAGTGGCCCAAGGTCAAAAGCTATCACTGCTTGCTTTGATAAAGCTATGGAAACCTGTTTCCGAGTTACGCGAGTTTGCGCAGGCTCTTCGTCGGGGAGTGCCACTTTCATGAAGCGAAGCCTAATGATCGTCGTCGGCTGCGCAAGTGGATGAGCACGTCCAGCATCGAGGCGCTGGCTAGCGCCTGGGCGCGCATCGCCGAGGAAGCGACACTCCCGACCGGCTACGAGGGAACGGCAACACCGGAGGCGCATCGAGCATCCGAAACTATCCAGGCGCAAATTCGTGACCACATTGTCGCCACCAATGACAAGCGCCTGTTTGGCCTGTTGCATCTGCTTGGCCAGGCATCACTACGCATGGAGCAAACGCTGTGGCCGGAAGACTTCGAGCGCATGACCCGCGAGGTCGAGGAAGCGCTTCGTGAAGCCGACGATCCCAACGCCAAGTCGTACACGAATGAAGAAGTTATGCGGTCGATGCAAGAGCGCATCGACCGGGCGAGAGACAAGCCATGCTGATCGGTTATGCACGCGTATCAACACAAGACCAAAACCTTGACCTTCAGATCGACGCTTTATCCAAAGCAGGCTGTAAAAAGCTGTTTGACGACAAAATCAGCGGCAGTAGTAAAGAGAGGCCAGGACTCACAAAGACGCTGGAAATGCTGCGTGAAGGCGATACCCTCGTGGTCTGGAAGCTGGATCGCTTGGGACGTAGCGTCAAAAACCTGGTTGATTTAGTCAGCGATCTGCACAAGCAAGGTGTCCAGTTCAAAAGCCTGACCGACGCCATTGACACCGGTACTCCGTCAGGCCGCTTCTTCTTTCACGTCATGGCCAGCCTGGCTGAAATGGAACGTGAACTGACGGTGGAGCGCACCCGCGCTGGGCTGGAAGTCGCCCGCAAACTTGGCCGTAAGGGTGGTCGCAAGCTCAAGATGACTGAAAGCAAGATCGAATCGGCCAAGAAATTGCTGGCCAGCGGCATTCCGCCCAAGGACGTGGCCAAGAACCTCGGCGTGTCCGTTCCTACGCTTTATCGCTGGATTCCGGCCTCCGGCAATCCTTAACGTGCTTTATTTTCCGTTTTCTGAGACGACCCCTAATAGCAATACCCGCATTCGCCCAATCGGAGATTACGTTCGTGGATTTTATTCTACTACTCAAGGCCCTGCTTCTTGGCCTTGTCGAAGGCCTGACCGAGTTTCTACCGATTTCCAGCACTGGGCATTTAATTATTGTCGGAGATTGGTTGAATTTCAATGACGAGAAGGGCAAGGTCTTCGAAATTGTTATTCAATTAGGCGCAATTTTGGCAGTTTGTTGGGAATTTCGGCACAAAATCTACACTGTCGCATCAGGCTTAACGCACGATCGTGGGGCGCAGCGTTTTGCGATGAATATCGCTATCGCCTTTCTACCCGCCGTCGTTTTTGGTCTGCTGTTTCATAAAATGATCAAAGAACATTTGTTCAACCCATTTACAGTTGCCATTGCACTGATCGTAGGTGGATTCATAATTCTATGGCTGGAAAAGCGTACTGTCGCCCCGCGAATTCACCATATTGACGATCTACGTTGGCACGATGCGCTCAAGATCGGTTTAGCCCAATCCGTTGCCATGTTTCCCGGCGTATCGCGCTCCGGCGCAACCATTATGGGTGGACTATGGCTGGGCTTGTCGCGTACCACCGCCACTGAATTCTCATTTTTTCTCGCCATCCCAACCATGTCAGCCGCGACGGTATACGATGTATACAAGAACTGGCACCTACTCCACGCATCGGATCTCCCGATGTTTGCGGTGGGGTTCATCGCGGCGTTTTTAAGCGCATTTTTTGCAGTTAAAGCGCTATTGCATTATGTCGCCCACCACACCTTCACTGCATTCGCCTGGTATCGCATCATCTTTGGCTCCATTGTACTTTTCTACTATTGGTAAATAGGTCACTCCGAAGCGACTTTCTCGTTCCGTCTATATAAACCAACGCCGTATTTCTACTCGATTTTACGTATCTTAATGTGTCTAAGGCGAATAGTTTTTGCGCCTAAAATGCGTTATGACATTGATTGAATAATCGCCAAGAGTAAACTATGCAACGAAGGGAGTGCTAACTATGACAAGGTCTCGGTTATTAGCCGTGTTGGCTTTCGTCTTATATATCGGCAATGCATTCACCGCAGCCAGCGCTAAGGACAACGCGATTGTTGTCTCTTCCCCGCAAGATGGCGCGACGAATATCAGTGTTTTGACAACCGTATCCATCGTTTTAAATGCGGGCCTAGAAACAGCCGCCTTAACACCTAAGAACGTGTCGCTCTATCGTTTGGATGGCGATCTGAAAGCCGAGATAAAGGGCCGTATTGGCTTCGATTCAGCGACGAATTCACTAGAATTTAAGCCCGACAGGCCCCTGAGCCATGGCAAGCGATACCAATTTTCAGTGTCGGGACTCGCGAGCAACGATGGGCCTTTGGAGCTCTCTATATACTTCTCGACGTACCGCAATCCACTTATTCGCCGTGTGTACTATCAACAGGGCAAAGCGGCACATTTCAATACCCTACATTATGATAGTACTGGTCAACTTAATCACCTCATTACGGGTGAAGATATTCTGGATAACACCCACTGGCAATCTATCACCAAGTATCAATACGATACGCTAGGTCGCGAATCGCGAGTCGTCACCTACTCTGAATCAGGCACCGATGGAACTTGGCAAAGCGTCGACGATAAAATTGATTTTTATCAAGCTTCTTTCTATGACCCACAGGGTAATTTTGTGAGTAACATTAGTGCTTATGGAGCGGGGCAAGATCAACAGTGGTTCACTCGCGATGATGCGTCGCGAAACTACTTCGTGTATGCCTACGATAGAGATAAGCGATTAATTTCCGAAACAATGTATCTAGATTCTGGCAAGGATGGCATCACCTTCAGCGCCGATGATACGCCCAGTCACCATGAAAAATTCATTTACGATAGCAACGGCGTAATGACGCAATCGCTTCGCTACAACAGCCCAGGCAAAGATCAACGCTGGTTTAGTGACGACGATGGCCTGCAGTATTACACTACATCTTTCGCTCCCGTAGAAGGCAAAGAGAGCGGCCGAATTGTCTATACGCAAGGGGGCGATGGAAGATGGTTTAACGAAGACGATGCAATTCAATCTTATCGTCTCAGCCGCTATGGACAAAACAGCGTGAGTTATATTTATGGCACCGGCGCGGGCAATGACGGAACGTGGTTCAATAATGACGACAACATTTCGCATTACACCACTTATCACTCGAATGCAGAGGGTAATCCACTACGCTTTACAAAGCATAACGGCGCAGGCGGGGATGGCTTATGGTTTACGCGTGACGATACCGTCGAATTTTATACCTCGCATCGCTACAGCGATCAGGGCGTTGCACTCGCGCAAATTCAATATTCTGGGCCGGGTGCCGATGGCGCATGGCTTAGTGCCGATGATCAAGTAGCAAGCTATGAATCCTACGGCGTCGACGTGAACGGCAATCGCCGCGAAGAAAAGCGCTACAAAGGACCGGGGGCAGATGGTGTGTGGTCGAACCAGGACGATGAGCTCGACTATATATTTTTCTACGATGCTAACCTGTGATGTCATCAACAACGAAGTGCAAAATCTTAAGGATACCTCAATAAATTCGATCAAGCTGCGCTGACAAGACCCCCTCTATATGATGGGCGGCCGAAAAATCGGCCGCCCCTGCGCCCGCGGCATTTGTGCATCCATGCACAGCACAGTTTACACGAAGTAAATGAGCATTTTGAGGACGCCCAAATATATAAGGGCAACGCCGCCAGCGCGGCTTTAGCGAACTTATAGAGGTGCCCTTAACTTCACTCATCGATGAGCAATATATTATCCCTGCCGCTGCGTTTTGCATCGTACATCGCCTCGTCGGCGGCACTCGTTAGCTTGCGCACTTCCTGGTAAGTAGGATACACCGCAATGCCTCCGCTAAATGTGACGCGGAATTCGCCCTGCGATGAGGCGTGCGATACTTGGGAAAACTCCAGGCGAATTCTGTCGATCAGCGCACGCGCGGCTTTGCCTGGCGTATTAGGTAGAACAATGGCAAATTCTTCTCCGCCATAACGACCGATCACATCGGATCGGCGCAAGCGTTGTCGCAATGACAAGGCAAGCGTCTTCAACACTTGATCTCCAGCGTGATGTCCGTGGGTGTCGTTGACTGTTTTAAAGTGATCGATATCCAACATCGCGAAAGCTAACGGTGAATTTAAACGCTGCGCTCGGGCCAATTCCAACTCCAAATGTTCCTTTGTCGAAGCGTGGTTTAGCAGCCCCGTCAGGCCGTCACGCCGCGCAAAGCTACTCACGACACGTGATCTCTTTGCATGGCTTTTTACCAGCGCAACGAGATACTCAGGCGGCGTTGATTTGAGTAAAAAATCATCTCCGCCTTCTTGCATCGCAGTAATCTGCTTCGCCAGATCGACTTCGCTGGATAAAAATACAATAGGAATCGGCAAATAGTTGCTTTGTTGACGCAACATGGCTGCAAGCTCGACACCCGAGCAGTCTGGCATATAGACGTCCATCAAAATGAGGTCCGGCATGAAATCGACGAGCACTTGCATCACGGAAAGAGGGTTAATAACAACATCAACAATCATGCCGGCTTGCATCAAAATGGCCTTAAAATATTCCGTACTGGCCGGGTCATCGTCGATGATCAAGACACGAAAAGGCATCGGCATAACGCGCGCCGTCAGAAAATCTAGATGACTGATAAGCTCTGTAATATCGACGGGTTTTGGTAGGTAATTGCATCCTCCTGCACGCATTGCCTGAAGACGTGCGATCGCATCGTTGCGCGCCGACATGAAGATGACTGGCAAATTGACAGCGCGATTTTTCTGAAGCCCAGTGACAGCTTCGATTCCGGCGAGATCTCCTTCGGGAAACATAACATCTACAACAATCGCGGCGGGTTCTGAGGCGCGTGTTGCCACTTCCAAATCTTGTAAATTGTAGAAAGTGCGCACGTCATAGCCGTAGTGCGCCATTTTCAGTGCGAGATCTTTCGCCGCCAAGGCATCGTCATCAGCAAGATAAATTAAATTTGCCGAGCGCCGTTGCTGCTCCGTCAAGGTGTGTTCGCTGCCTTGCAAGCCCACAATAGTCGAACTTACAACATTGATGGCTTCGCTATCGTGCAGCTTACGCTGAAGATCATCAAAAACAGCTGATTCGTCCGCCGACGGCGCACGCTTTAAGTCCACAACAATGCGCACCGCTTTTTCCAGCTCTTCGGCGATAGAACCCAGTTTAGAAAAACCGAACAGAGGCGCCGAACCACGGAACGTGTGTAGGGCATTGCAGAGTTGATTCGCAGCCTCAAGCCTTGAAAAATCTGCACTCCATGCGTCCCAAAGCAGTTGGATCTGGGTCAATTTTTCCGGCAACTTCGACACATAATCCGTACGTAGCGCTGCCAGCTTTGTATGCATTTCTAGAATACTATTGTCCATAATATTTCGACCAAATTCCCGCGACTAAACTAGAAAGATTCATAGGATCAAAAGGCTTAGCAATGGCGTCTATGGCACCCAACTCTTTGTATCGAGTCACTTCGCTCGGTTGAGTTTTCGCTGTCATAAAGATAACAGGAATCAATGAAAGCACGGGCGATTGCTTGAATGCTTTCAGAGTACTCACTCCATCCATGCCAGGCATCATGACGTCGAGGAGAATTAAATCCGGACGAAACGATGGGGCTTTGGCGAGCGCCTCATGGCCTGAGCTACATACTTCTATAGTGAATTTACCCAAAACTTCCAGCGCCAGACGCGCCACGGCTTGAACGTCGGGCTCATCTTCGACATAAAGAATGCGCTTCAATTCAGCCGACATGGATGGACTTTCCTTTCGCACAATGTACAGCATGGCTATGAGTAGGTGTTTCGGCTTATCCCGACGAATACTTAAACCCAGATTTTCCATTAGCACTCTACTGCGGCCGCACAACGCACTGAATCTGCG
>JANPPH010000063.1:0-3074 GCA_031428395.1 Gammaproteobacteria bacterium | reverse complement strand
ACAACGTGGTAATCAATGCCAGCACGCGCATTACATCGTTCAAGCGGTTGCTCACACTGGAGAGATAAATGTCAGTCATACTCGCTGCCATATCGCGATAGCTCTCCATCAAATCCATAATTTGTATTGTGTGATCGTAACAATCGCGCAAATAAATTTTTGTATCTTTAGCGATAACGGGATATTCGTCACGCAGCAACGAATTCAGTATTTCACGCTGTGGCCAGAGCATGCGGCGTAAATATAATAGTTCACGGCGTAACTTATGGATCTCATTTAATGTTTCCTTATCGGGGCGATCCATCAAGCGCTCTTCAAGATCCTCGATCCATTCACCTAACGACTCAAGCACCGGAAAGCCTTCATCAATCACTAAATCGATTAAGGCATAAAACAAATAGTCTGTGTTACGGTCACGGCCTGGACCCCGATGGCTGCGCAAGCGTTCGCGGATGGCTACAAACGGGTCAGTGTCGCCGCTAAAGAAGCTCACCAAATAATCCTTACCTAAAAATAAGCTCAGCTGCTCGCTGACTATGCGTTTGCCATGCAGTACAGGGAAACTCAAAATGGCGAAAAGTTGCTCGCCATACGTGTCTACCTTTGGTCGTTGGCCGGTGTTCAAAACATCCTCTAGGGCTAAAGGATGGAGACGAAACGCCTCGCCCAATTTTCGCAGCGTGTCAGGCCCGGCATAGCCTTGGGCATGAATCCATGTGACCTCCGGCGTCGCCAAATGTGGCAAGCATTCAGCAATAGAGACGTCTTGCTTTTCGGTCCAACTGTCGCCGTCATAATCAATCACCGTCAAACGCAGCGGCCTGCTGCGCTTGCGATCTTCATCCTCGACCAGCTCGCCCGGCGGCGTGCCAGGTGTATGGTAGCGTTTGAAGAAATGGCTCATTTTTGTTCTCCTTATTCAGTGATTTCCTAATCCCAGATTTTCCATTAGCACTCTACTGCGGGCGCACAACGCACTGAATCTGCGCGAGAAAAAAAGAAAAACAGTCTGTCACCGTAGAGTGACTACGCCTCCGACTGTTTTTCTTCTTTTCTCACCCATCTTCAGCACCTTGCGCACCCTCGCTACGAGGCTAATGGAAAATCTGGGCTAATAAAACTACGCTTCTGCAGAGGATAACAAGTTAAACTAGCGTTTAAACCGAATTTTACTGCACAGTGCTAACCCTCACACCCATATTTTCACCCCCACGGCGGGTGGCAGTCGCACCCATGATGGAGTGGACGGATCGCCATTGCCGCTATTTCATGCGCCTCATTTCGCGTCATGCGATGTTATACACGGAAATGATCACGTCCCAAGCGCTTATACATGGCAATGCCGGGCACTTATTGGAATTCAACGCCAGCGAACAGCCGCTTGCACTGCAATTGGGCGGCAGTGAACCGAATCAATTGGCGCGTTGTGCGCGTCTTGCACAAGCGCGTGGTTATGCCGAGGTAAATCTTAACGTAGGATGCCCAAGCGATCGCGTACAATCCGGCCGCTTCGGCGCTTGCTTGATGGCCGAACCGCAATTGGTCGCCGACTGCATCACAGCAATGCGCTCCGCTGTGTCGGTCCCTGTCACCGTTAAATGCCGCATTGGCATCGACGACCAAGATAGTTACGCGAATCTACAAGATTTCATCGGCACGGTGGCCAGCGCGGGCTGCGCTACATTTATCATCCACGCACGCAAAGCCTGGCTCACAGGCCTTAGTCCTAAAGAAAACCGCGAGATCCCACCACTACGTTACGACATGGTATATAAACTAAAGCAGGATTTTCCACACTTACTAATAGTCATAAACGGTGGCGTTACCAGCATTGTGCAAATTCAAGAACATCTCATCCACGTCGATGGCGTAATGATCGGCCGCGAAGCCTACCACAACCCCTATATGCTGGCTCACGTCGACCAACTGTTTTATGGCGACAATCATCCCATACCTACTCGGCATGAAATCATTGAGCAATTCATTCCTTACGTCGAACAACAATTGCGCGCCGGAATTCGACTGAGTAGTATTAGTCGCCATGTGCTCGGCTTTTTTTTTGGCGTGCCCGGTGCGCGCGCGTGGCGGCGCCATCTAAGTGAACATTCGCACTCTGGCAGTGGCAGCATTGGCGTTTTGAACGATGCCGCCAAACTCGTGTACGCTACCGAACTCGCTACGGTAGATCACTTATAGACCACCGTGTTTGCCTGATGCCATACTTCAAAAAAGTTTGAACTTATCCGTATTTTAACTCTCGCCGCCTTGTTATTGCTCGCACTTATCCTATTTCGGTGGCGCAGTTAACTCTCGTAGTAAAACATAGCCAAACTGCGAAAAGGGGCCTTGCCAGCTATTATGTTTACCGTCAGCCAACATCACTCCATAGCGCTTAGGCAACGCGGCTTCACGCTACTAGAAGTCCTCATCGCTGCGTTCCTGTTGTCAATTGGCTTGCTCGGCCTCGCCAGCGTACAAACTATGGGTCTGCGTTACAACCAAAGCGCCTATCACCGTACGCAAGCGACATTGCTTAGCTATGACATGGTTGATCGCATGCGCGCCAATCTTGTAGGCGTTCGTCAAGGCAAGTATGACTTAATAGCGACTGATTCACCGCCAGATGAGCCTAAATGCCTTGCCGTCTCGTGCAGTGCCGCCGACATCGCTATTGCCGATATTCGTCAATGGAGCCTTCAAATGCAGAGCGTGTTGCCGCAAGGTTCCGGGTCTGTCAACAAGGATGCCGTCGGCACTTTTATTATTCATGTCATGTGGGACGACCGCGAACCTACTTCTGGAACGCCCTGCGATCCGAACCGACCGCGACTACAATGTGTTTCGCTAACGGTGCGACTATGACATCTCGGCTTAATCTCACCGCACGCAACGGTTTTACCTTGATTGAACTACTCGTCGCTATTAGCGTGGGTTTTGTGGTTATCGCCGCTATTATGCAGGTATTCCTTAGCAGCAAGGTCTCCTACCGAACAAATGAGGGCTTAGCGCGTGTACAAGAAAACGGCCGCTTCGCTATCGAGCTGTTGCAGCAACAAATTCGCATGGCCGGTTTT
>JANPPH010000062.1:0-7346 GCA_031428395.1 Gammaproteobacteria bacterium | reverse complement strand
ACAGCAGTTATATAGACTGGCAAGCGTTCGCTTTCATCACCATCGCGAGCATATTGTTTGTACCACTAGGCGCGCGACTAGCTCATGCGTTACCCACGGCAACGCTGAAAAAAGCATTCGCGGGGTGGTTGGCAGTGATAGGGCTGTTGATGCTTATTTCATGAGCGTTTTTAACCCAGATTCTCCATTAGCCTCGTAGCGAGGGTGCGCAAGGTGCTGAAGAGGGGCGAGAAAAGAAGAAAAACAGTCGGAGGCGTAGTCACACTACGGTGATAGACTGTTTTTCTTCTTTTCTCGCACAGATTCAGTGCGTTGTGCGGCCGCAGTAGAGTGCTAATGGAAAATCTGGGTTTAATACGCCCGCCATGCCTCGGCAATGACACCGTCCAATACTGCATGTTGTTCTGTCTTTAGCGTAAGCTGGCCTTGCGGCGGTGGGTGAATGCCGCCATTGCTGAGACTAGCGCATCATTGTAAACTTTGTCATTAAAGCAAAAAACAGGCAACCGCTCATGTGCCATTCATTTTGCGTTTCTAATCAAAAGGACTTTAAGCATCTATGAGAAAGCTTCTACTTAGCGTGGCCGGATTATCATTTGCCTTGTCGATGGTCACCGCAGTTCACGCGGCACCTACCGAGGTTGTTGTACGTGTTCTCAGTAAGGATGCGAAATTTATTGGCACGTCAATGGGCGGTGTGTTGATTACGATACGTGATGTGGATACGGGCGAGTTGCTTGCTAAGGGCACCACCAAGGGCGACACCGGCGACACCAAGCGTATTATGGTTGCGGACAAAAAACGCGGCGACGTGTTGTCGAGTGACCATGCGGCGAAATTTGTTGCCTCCTTGGATATCAACGAACCGCGTTTAATCGAGGTGTCCGCGTACGGGCCGCTGGCGCAACGTCAATCCGCCAACAAAGTGTCGGCGACACAATGGTTGGTGCCGGGCAAGTCAATCAATGCGGGTGATGGTTTCTTATTACACATGCCTGGGTTGGTGGTGGACATCCTAGATCCGCCCACGCACGTCAAACTCAAGGGCGCCACGCAAAGTGTCAAGCTGCGTAGCAATGTCACGATGATGTGTGGCTGCACCGTCGAGCCTAAAGGTCATTGGGACCCAAGCAAGTTCGAGATCAAAGCGTTGCTTAAGCGCAACGGCGAAGCCATGGGCGAGTTACCGTTTGAGTATGCGGGCGCGATTAGCCAGTTCGCAGCAACCTGGGAAATCAAAGAACCAGGAACTTATCAAGCGATCGTGTATGCGTACGACCCCGCTAATGGCAATACCGGCGTGGATAATGTGACCTTCATCGTGGAGCCATAGGGTAAGCTCAAAAGACTGCCAGCGCGAATCGCGGGCTAGTCCAATTTCGCGCGCGCGCGACGGTCATGTGGCTTAAGTTTGCGTTCATACGTCGCGACTAACTCCGTTTGCGCCAACACATGGCCGCGCATCGCTCGTTCCAAATTGGTTTTGGTCGGTACGCAAAGTTCAGGCAGCACAGTGTCGAGTGCGTAAAGTTTATGAAAATAGCGGTGGCGGCCCCGCGGCGGACATGGGCCGCCATATTCACGCCGCTGCCAATCATTGATCCCTTGTTTTATTTGCGCAAGTAAGCCTTGTCCGGCCGCGCCTTCGGCCAAACCGTCAATCGTCGGTGGAATATTGTAGACCAACCAATGTACCCAGGTGCGCGCCGGGGCACCAGGATCGGGGGCATCGGGATCGTCAATAATCAACGCTAAGCTTTGGGTGTTAGGGGGCACATCGCACCAATTGAGCGGCGGCGAAATGCCCGCGCCATCGCAGGTAAAATACGCGGGTATAATGCCATTGGGTTCTAATGCAGTCGATGCGAGCGAAAATGACATAGTCGTTTCACCTCCGGGTGGCGCACATTACAATCAAAGGCCAAAAATACTCAGTCTGCAAGCTGATCGCTAAGGAAGGAACGCAGCAACCAACCCGATCAGGCCGCCAAAGACGCCGCCCCAGACGACTAACCAACCCAAATGTTCTTTAATCATCTCTTCCATAATTTGTTTGACAAGTTTAGGTGTCAATTCGTCCAATCGCTGATCAACAATAATTTCTACGTTCTTCAATATCTCGGCGCTTAAGCGCCGCGTATCAACGCTTGCGGCGAGCGCTTCCTTAAAAGAATCCTTAGTCGCCATTTCGCGAAAGTTTCGTTCTAAACGGTGTTTGAGCGGTAGCCGCAACGACTCCAATGCACTGGCGCCGCCGATTAGGCCGATAACTCGCCGATAGGACGAGGTCATAATGGTATCGACCAAACCCTGAAAGATTTTGTCATAGTCAATACTCTCAATCAGGGGGTCAATATTAAGTAGGAGCGCACTTGACTGTCCTTCTTTTTTAATCAAACGATCAATGTTTTCACGCGTAAAAAATTGATTCATGATGATTCGCTTAATGCCCGTTTTGAATTCATTAAACCGATTCGGTATAACCCCAGAACCGTAAAGGAAGGGCACGCGCTCAAACAACATATAAATTGCCAACCAATTAGTGATGGATCCGGACAACGCGAAATAACCGATGGAAGCTACCTCTTTTCCATAAACTGGAAGTGTATAGCCCACGAGGACAAATCCCCCCGCAACGAGGTGGGTAAGCACGTTTTTGTTGGTTAAAAAGCGAATAACTGGACTGCGGCGCTTCATATTTGTTGCCTGCCTGATTATTGCGATGGGGTTGGTTTTGTGAAGTACAAAAGAATCAACGAAGTTACGGCATAGTGGTCATGGTGAGGCGAAAGCCTAGCATAACTACCGAATAATTTCGTATTGTACCAGCGCGGTAGGGGTGAATTTCTGACGGCAACTAAAGGAAAATTCTTGACAATCGACGCTGACGGCCGAATACTTAAATAATTAAGTAATTGTACCTAGCTTGGATACATTCGACGCGTTAACCCATTGGCGTTCTCGATAGATCCGGTCTGGTGTTTTTTTAGAATGATTTCAGGGAACGACTCGTTTCCATGCCCAAGGACCTTCAATGGCCATACTCCGTAATCAAACTCTAGCAAGTCCAACCTCCGTCCTGTTACTGAGCCAATGAAAACGCCATTTAGACAGTTTGGCGTAACGAAGGCACTGAGCGTTTTAGAGGGGCTTAAACGCTCTGAGCATGGGCGCATGCTATTTGGTCATTTGGAACGGCTGCTTAGCAATAACGAAGCAACTCGTTTGGACATTCAATGCAGCTATGCTGAAATGATTAGCTTGGTTTTAGAAGCCTATGCCAAGCATTTGCCTCACGATTCCCCCTTGCGTGCAAACCTAGATGCCTTGTATGTACGTTTTTTGCCGCCCGTATCTGATGTTGAATTGATCGCATTAAAAGATTTTATCGCCCGTCATCACCCTGTTGTCTGCGACGCTCAAGACATTTTAAGCAACTCGGTGGCGCAATTAATGCCTATGGCGAACCCAGAGGCGCCAGCAACAGATTCACCGCCACCTACACATTCTCCTTCCGCGAACGATGGTGAGTTAAATCAGCTTGCCGAAGTTCATTATCTGCATAATGAAATACGCGCAGCCGCTACGCAATTGACCGAGCACTTGGCGCGCCAAAACGAAGAATGGGGTATTTTTCTCGACGTGGCGCGCGATGCGTTGGAGAGTGCGACAAGCGCCGATGAACTGCAACGCTTGCGTGAATTGATTCACGCTGAAGTCGAGGCAATGGCGCGCCTGCAGCAAACCCAGCGGCGTCAGCTAAAGAATGCGCTGCGCAACGCGGAGCATGCACACTTTAAGTCCGCACAGCACCCCACAACGCGCACGGTGGCGGAATCCGACATGCTTGATAACATCACGCAACTTCCTAACCGGCGTGCGTTCATGCAACGTTTAGAGGATGAAGTCGGGCGCGTGCAACGTTACAATCAACCCCTATCGCTCGTTGTCATCGACGTAGACAGGTTCGGTAAGATCAATGACCAACACGGCCAAGCCGCGGGGGACAAGGCAATGAGCAGCTTTGCCGCGCTTTTGCGCGCTGCCGCACGCCGCGAAGATATGATCGCGCACTACAGCGCTGACGAATTCGCGATCCTTATGCCGAGCACCGATGGCGACGCGGCGCTCATCGCAATGCAACATATTAAAGCCCGTGCTGCAGAACAAAACTGGTTTTTCGACGGCAAAGAATTTCCCTTTCCAACTATTTCAGCCGGTGTGGGCGCCTATGTCGCTGGCGAAACCCCTACGGGTTTTGTTAAACGCATTTACAACGCGCTCTATCGGGCCAAACGTTTTGGCTCAGACCGCATCGAGCTTGAATCACTGCAAGACAGTAGCGCGATTTTTGCGGGTTAAGGTTAAGCGGGGTGAGCATTCATTGCCTCGTCGACCAGGCGACTGATACGATCCCAAACTTCAAGTGCTATCTTTGCCCACTGAAGCATGGTAGAGTTATTTTTTGTAATTGACCTCCTTTCCACGCCTATGTACCTGCCGTCTCGTCCTGTGCTGTTACCTCAGCGAATAAACTATTGGTATCATGATACAGATGTCCTAGGAAGCCTAAGCAATGGCTGAAAAGGGCAGGTCGAAACGCCAAACGCGCAGAGAAGTATTTACTCGTTTTCAAAACGTCTTTGTGTCCCCCTTTGATTTCGCAAAGCGCGCAAAACCCCTCAATGGCAAAGCCAAATTAATGGGTCTTGGGATAGCATTGTGTGTCTATGCAGTAGGATTTAGCGTCGGCTACGTG
Source organism: Gammaproteobacteria bacterium (assembly GCA_031428395.1). GTDB lineage: Bacteria > Pseudomonadota > Gammaproteobacteria > JAADHS01 > JAADHS01 > JANPPH01. The sequence goes on along the minus strand of JANPPH010000062.1, from coordinate 2,587 downwards.
GGTTGGACGCGGCATGCCGTGCCAGACGAAATGTTCGCTAAACTAGTTTGGATATGGATGGTGCCCGCGACGATGGCGGGCGTGTTTTGCTGGCAATTGATGTATAGCCGATACGAATATGGCCTACGTCAGGAACTCAAAACCGTCATTGGCCGCTGGGAAGGCGAGCAGGGCGTGTTGTGGCGCTATGCTCCCGCGTTAAGCGACGAGATCAAAAACGATAAGCTCCTTCGCGAAGTCATGGATATGTCGCAGCAGGGGCACATTGAAAAGATGGCCCCAGAAGACTACCAACGCGCGCTAAAACTGATTCACGCTAAACTTGATGACGCGCAAGTAGATCAAAACTCCCTCGACGCAATCGAAGACAACTTCGCCACGGTCAGGGCATGACGGCCGTTACGCCGCGTTTTCCCTTAGGTTTTTTGCTCTTCTGTTTGATCCTCTCCGGCTGCATGCCTTACATCCAAGATCGGCAACAAAAACAATCATCTGCGTTATTACTTGACGATAAATTTGTCGCCAGCGATGGCGAAATATTACCGCTTACGCTGTGGGCCTCGCCAAAGCCTCCCATTGCGATAATACTCGCTATCCACGGTTTCAACGACTACCGTAATGCCTTTGCTGGTGTTGGCGCTTTTTTGGCAGCGCAAGGGATAAATGTTTATGCCTACGATCAACGCGGTTTTGGCGCCACCCAACGCCGGGGTCTGTGGCCCGGAGCGGACACCTTGCGTAGTGATATCCAGGAAGTAGTTGAGGCGCTGCGCAAAAAACACCCGGGTGTACCGGTCTATTTACTCGGCGACAGTATGGGGGGCGCGGTAGTAATAACCGCCGTTGCTGCCGCCGATTCGCCCGCTGTTGATGGAGTCATTCTGAATGCACCGGCGGTATGGGGCGGTCAGACTTTTAGTCTGTTTTATCGTGTGTCCTTGTGGACGATGGCGCATACTTTGCCCTGGATGACAGTGGGTAAAAGCGGAGTCTCGATGGTGCTAACGGATAACCAGGCGTTAATTGCGCAACTGCGTGTCGATCCTTGGATGATCCGTGAAACGCGTGTCGATGTGCTTTATGGTCTCGTTAGGCTGATGGACGAGGCCCTAGAAAAGGCTTCGCAATTTAAGGAAAAAACTTTATTGCTCTATGGGTTGCGCGACCAACTTATTCCAAAGGTTTCAATCTGTAAGATAGCCGCGGCGATGCTGCAACCCGCAACAACCCTTTTTTACCCTAATGGCTATCATCTATTATTACGCGACCTGCAGGCACCCAAGGTATGGTCAGATATTAATAATTGGATTCGCGTCCCCTTGGCGCACTCAACGTCCTTACCACCAGAATGTGGCGGCGGCTGATGGGTTACCTGCGATTTACCACGATGTTACTCCTTGCGCTCATCTCGATCGTGGGCTCCAGTTTCGCGCAAGCGCAAGCGCAAGCCACTGATTTCAATTCCTGGCTAAAAGATGTTAAAAAACAGGCGTTAGAACAAGGTATCTCATCTGATACATTAGATTCGGCGCTCGCCGATTTACAACCTCTGCCCAAGGTCTTAGAGCTAGACACTCGCCAGCCCGAAACCACACTTACATTCGATGCTTATTTAGCCCGCACGGTGACGCCATCACGCATCGAAAAGGGCAGGGAATTGATCAAACAGCATAAGAGCCTGCTCACTAAGATCAGTAAAAAATATCACGTACCGGCACACTATATCGTCGCATTATGGGGCATCGAGACAGACTTTGGCAAAAGGACGGGGGGCTTTAGCGTTATTAACGCCTTGGCCACCTTGGCGTATGATGGGCGCCGCGCCAGCTATTTCCGTGGCGAGCTGCTGCATGCCTTACATGTTATTGACGAAGGCCACATCAAGGCCCAGGCGATGACGGGTTCGTGGGCGGGAGCAATGGGTCAAAATCAATTTATGCCCTCCACGTTTCGGCATTTCGCGGTGGATTACGATGGCGATGGTCGTCGCGATATTTGGAATACGCTTCCCGATGTCTTTGCTTCAACCGCCAACTATCTTGCGTCATCAGGTTGGAGGGGGAATCAAACTTGGGGTCGCGAAATCCGCTTGCCCGCAAATTTCGATAAAAAGTTGATCGGCATCGGGGTAAGCAAAAAACTTTCAGCATGGCGCCAGTTGGGCGTGAGATCTGTTAACGGCAAGCCCTTACCACGCGCCAAGTTTTTAGCGTCAGTGGTCATCCCAGGTCAGGCAGGGGATGGGACACGCGCCTTCCTAGTTTATCAAAATTTCCACACCCTCCTGCAATGGAACCGCTCAAGCTACTTTGCCACCAGTGTCGGCTCCCTCGCCGACGCAATCGAACCTAACCGTACGCGGTAAAAGCGGTAAGCTTGGTCCGTATTAAAATTAAACCCAGATTTTCCATTAGCACTCTACTGCGGCCGCACAACGCACTGAATCTGCGCGAGAAATGAAGAAAAACAGTCTGTCACCGTAGAGTGGCTACGCCTCCGACTGTTTTTCATCTTTTCTCGCCCATCTTCAGTGCCTTACGCACCCTCGCTACGAGGCCAATGGAAAATCTGGGTTAAACCCAGATTT
>JANPPH010000061.1:0-5971 GCA_031428395.1 Gammaproteobacteria bacterium | reverse complement strand
GCCAAGCAACATCGTCAGGATAAAACCCAAACCTACGAAGGGATATGCCACGCTCACATCGAGCCGTGCTAATACCAACAGCCACAACATCGCGCCGCAGCCGTACATAAACAGACCCAGCAATATATACATATTGCTAATCACTAACCAAGCAGCCGCAAGGCCACCCTGCCCTAACGCGATTTGGATAGTCGGTTGTGACATACCGTACTTTAGCGTTACCTGCGCCAACACTGACAAGCCAACGCTGGAGAGAATCAACAGAAACACTTGAATATTCATCTGACTCCTACACCGCCAACATGGCAACAACAACCGTAAACAGCAGCACATAGCGGCTGCCGCGATCACGTATAGAAAACACTAGCGGGTCATCATCCACCTCATTGCGTCCCGCCTTAATCCATATGCGACTAATCCAATACAAAACAGCCGGGCACAACAACCACAGCACCTGGGGATGACTATAGCGCGTCGCGACATCGGTACTATTTATAAACAGCGCAAGCACTAACACTGACAAGTAACCGCTGGCAGTGCCCATGCTGCGCAAATAATCGAGATCCGAAACGCGATAATCGCGACCGCGAGTTGCAGTGCCATTAGTCTCTTGAACAGTTATCAACTCAGTGCAGCGTTTAACTAAAGCCAGACTGAGGAACACAAAAATCGAAAAAGCCAGCAACCAAAACGACGGAGTCACGCTAATCGCTATAGCGCCCGCAATAACTCGCAGGGTGTAGAGGCCCGCTAACACCATCACATCGATTAAAACAAATGTTTTTAAGTGCCAGGAATAAGCCAAGGTAACAGTTAAATAGAAAAGGAGAATTCCAGTAAAAGCCCATGACACTGTCATTGCCAGCAGCACACCCAGTGTCAACGCCACAAGCATCAAAACGCCGCCTCGCGCTAAAGGAATATCTCCCGCAGCAAAGGGGCGTTTACGTTTTCGAGGATGCGCGCGGTCGGAGGACAAATCCAATAAGTCGTTCAGCACATACATAGACGATGCGGTGAGACTGAACGATAAGAAGGCAAGCAAGACATTCGCGATAGCCGATGGGTTTCCCCATTGATGCGCTGTGATGAGCGGCACAAATAACAACACATTTTTCAGCCATTGATGCACGCGCAAGGCTTTAAGATAAGGCATTAAACCTGCAACGCGTTCTTCAAAAATCCTTATAGTGGCAGGACTCTTGGATAATTTTTCACGCACGCCCTTATCGGGGTTAACGAGAATTGCGTGATGCGCACGCGACAAGATTGGAACATCGACATGCGCATTGCCTGCGTAACCAAAAGCATTGTCCGCACACTGACTAAGAATGGCGTCTAATTTACCGTGTCCCTTAAGATTCGTCTCCCCGTCGCTGGCTAACACGTGCGCAAAAAAACCTAAGTGCGAAGCAACCGATTGTGCAAGCCGCCGATCTGAGGCGGTTGCTAATATAATTCGTCGCCCAGATGCTGCTTCTGCTTTCAAATACTCTAAAAACAGACCGTGGTAGGGCAACAAAGCACAATTGACACTCACCCGTTGGGCGATTTGCTGCTTCAGATACGCTTTGCCGCGCAACAACCAAAACGGAATGAGAAAAATGGCAAGCGGCTGTTGTTTAATCAAGACAAGCAAACTTTCGATAAGCATGTCGCTTTTGATTAACGTTCCATCTAAATCGACATATAGAGGGTAAGCAATGGGGAACGTGCTGTTAGGGGCAGCATCTATTTTCGTGACGAACATGTTCGAGTGCACTCGCAATTAGTGGATTGTCTACATACTGCATACAAAGGTGAACAGCATCGGAAGCGACGGGCCACGTCGACAACGCCAAACGATACACTCAATGTTTTACCGCGTACTGACACTCGCGCGAGATAAAATGTACCCAGCCGGGTGCTCTGTGGTAGTTAGCGGTATGCTATAATTTTTCTTAATTTTTTTAGTTTAGAAAATAGCGCGACTGGTCCCATCGCTCAAAAAAATAACGACAGCAGTACTGAATTTCCCAATAGTGCCGATATAAATCACGACAAAATCTGGGGTTTTGCTGGGGTTTGTGGGCATGCGTTTGGCGGCGATTATACGACGAAAAAGTGTTTTTGTCCTTCCCAGCGCCGTCAAAACTTGGGGCTAACTAGCTTAATATTTACTTAATATTTATAAAAATAACTATAACTACATGACAACTTTATCATTTTTCAAGCAATCATCGTTATATACGATCGGAAATATAGCTAATCGCTTGGCCGGTTTTCTGATGATACCGCTTTACACCCATTATTTAAGTCCAGAAGTTTATGGCGTTCTCGATCTAATAGAACTCTTCCTCATGATGGCGATTATCGTCTTCGGCCTGCAATCCATTGGCGGCGCCATGACGCGGATCTACTACGACTTTGAAGACATCGACAAGCGCCAGCGCGTCATCTCGACGGCATTAATCGGGCTTGCGGCTCTCAATCTCGCCGTTGTTTTAGTAGGCGTCCTCTCTGCAGCGGCGCTCAGCAATCTTGTTTTTGGCAGCACTCAATATAAAGACCTCATTTCAGTCGCCTTTGTGGCAATGTTTTTTGGCAATATGGTTGAAGCGGTTTTGGTCTACGAGCGGATTTGTCAACGAGCGCTATTTTTTGTGGGCTATTCGCTTATTGCATTAGTGGCATCGCTAGCGTTGAACATCTACTTCATTGCCTTCTTACATTTGGGGATATGGGGCTTTATATGGGGTAAATTAATTGTCACGACTGCAGGCGCAAGCTATCTAGTTGCCCGCACGTTGCCTAAAGTGGGAATGGCTTTCGATCGTAGTATCGGCATGCGGATGGTTAAATTTGGTTCCCCTCTAATTGTGGTGGGTCTAGCGTTTTTTGCCATACACTTTTCTAACCGATTTTTCCTCAATTCTTACGCCTCACTCCATGACGTAGGCATTTATTCACTCGCTTATAAATTCGCCATACTCATCACAATAGTGGTCGGCGAACCGTTTGGTCGGGTGTGGAGCGTTAATGTGTATGATTACTGCAAGCAAGATGGTTGGAAAGCACGCTTCGCACGAATTTTAGCCTATTTCATGTTCTTTCTAGTGCTGTGCGGTTTAGGAATTAGTTTATTTATTGAAGATGTCATCCGCCTGATGGCAGACGATAGTTTCCTACCTGCCGCAGCACTCGTTCCCCTATTGATTGTTGGCTATGTCTTGCGCGAATGCGGTGACTTTTTTCGCAACATTTTATACATCAATAAACGCTCAGGGTTGATGAGTCGCATTGCGGGAAGTTGTGCATTGCTTACCCTAGCATTGAACTGGGCGCTCATACCCGCTTTTGGCCTTTACGGCGCCGCTGTTGCCACCGCTGCAACGTGGTTAGTCTATTTGCTCCTATGCTGGCGCGCTCAACACCTTGAGTTCGGCATCGCCTTTCCCATTAAGCAGTTTGCCTGGTTAGCGAGTGCTGCCTTTGTCGTGTACATGGTTAGTATTGAGGTAACGGTGGAGACTTGGTACTTCAGGTTGCTGTTTAACTCCGGTCTTATTTCGATATTTTTATTACTAATTTGGTTTTCGAATTATCTCGACGTTGATGAAAAGAAGCAGGTTAAAAGCGCCTTAACTAAAGCTCTCCGTTTTTTGTTGCGCAAATCGAGCAGCCATAGCTCGTAACGCTAGGAACGATGGCCCTAAATCAGCTATGCAACAGATGACGCAGTAAATCGAACGTTCGCTTTGCAGATTCCTTGCACGCGGGCAGCCGACTTGCGATATGTCTGCGATACGATTCTATTTCTCTTAAGCATTGGTCAGCCGCTTTAACCAACTGCGGCTGCAACTCTTCATCCATTTGCACCAAGTAGTCATCCAGCCCGAAGCTTTTGATGACATTTGATACTTTCGGTTCATAATTGATTGCCACCACCGGCGTTTCCTCGCTCAACGAAAAAATCATCGCATGGAGACGAACGGTGATGTTGAAAAGAAAGTGACCAGCCAGCCATTTCAACTCCGCCGGTTCCAGGTAGTTATCATACACGTCAAGAGCGTGGGGATATTTCATCATTTGTTTGACTAGGTTGCCCACATAAACATCGTCTTGTTCGTGACGCAAAAAGCGCATCGGCAAAGCCAAGAAATTTACTTTATGCTGCTCATGTATTTGATCCAACGCGGCAGCCAATCTTGGTACGTGGGAAAAGTCTTTACCGTCGCGTACAAAACCAAGTGAAGGAAATACGCCTACCAGCTTACGCTGTTTAACTCTCTCTAATAGGGCAGTATCGTTTGGTGGCGTGCCCTGTAGCAAAAAAGCTGGGTCTGCAACAACGTGGATTCTATCTGACGCAATACTAAGACTTTCGAGCAACTCTTTGCTTTGAGTTTCGCGAACCGTAATCAGATCACATAGATTGACGGCTAATTTAATCAACCACGTGCCAAAGCGCGAGGTGAAAGGGCCGACCCCAATGGCATAGAGTGCCACTGATTTGCCAAATAGCTTTGCCCAAAAAATCTCATCTAAAAGTCGGCACACATTCTTTATGGAGGTATTGTCTCTCAATAGTCCACCACCGCCCAAGACAAACAAATCCGCGTTCTTAATACGCATAATATGCTGCCACAGCTGTCCCGTTAATGCGCTACGTAGTGCTGAAGGACCTAGTGTTTTGTGGTGAAATGCAACCTTGGTTGTGCTGGACCCCATCAGATCCGTGACACGTTGAGGCCGTTCGGATAACACCGTGACGTGGTCCGACTGAGCCATTTCTTGAAGAAATTGATAAAGAATCGCATCATCGCCTGCGTTATCAAAACCGTACCAACCGCTGATCAAAATTTTTTTCAATAGAGGCTCCGCGAACGGATCAAAGAAATGGATGAACTTAATGAAGAGAGCTTTCACAACCTCAAGAGAGATCGCGATGATTTAAGCAAAATAATGCAAAAAACGTCAGTTAGTCAAGAAGCTTCTTAGCATTAGCCGTAGTAGGTGGGATACGCTTTTGATTGGCCTGTACCCCTGGCGTAGTGCTTCTTTAAATCCCTTTACACTGCGTTTAAGGTCGCCATTATAGTAGGAAATACACGCGTGATCAAAATTTCGTTGACCTATAATGTTTTTCTTATCTGCTGCGGACAGCTCTTGATCCCATGCTTTGACATAACCTTCGATCATCGGCATGACATAGGTATCCAACCGTTCCAGCAGATTTTCCTTCATTAAGCTTTGAGGCCGATCGAGTATGGTGACGAGCACTTCATCGATGACTGCCACGTCGCCTTGGTGGGCGATTCTGACCCACAAGTCCAAATCTTCGCCCACCACTAGCCCGTTTTTAAACATGCCGCACTTGACCGCGTCTTCGCGTTTCACCAGCACTGTGGGCGTAGGTAAAAAATTGTAGGCAAGCAGCGTTTTCCAGGCATTTGGCCCTTGAACCGGTGGCCGAGTAACATGAGAGCGCTTTAGCACGCGCCCCTCCTCGCTGACGAATATGCTATCGCAACTGATGATGGCACAGTGAGGATTCTGCTCAAACTGACTCACTTGCTTTGCCAATTTTTCAGGATGCCAAGTGTCGTCTGAGTCCAAAAATGCAATATATTTACCCTTGGCCTGTAGGATCCCCGCATTTCTCGCTGCCGCGGCGCCACTGTTTTTGGCTAACACAACGGCTTTAATCGTAGCGCTTGCCAAGCTTGAGACTAACGCCGCCGTGCCATCGGTGCTCGCATCATCCACGAGAATGATCTCATAGGCTTTATAGGTTTGGGCCAACACCGAATCCACGGATTTATGGAGGGTGGATTTGGAATTGAAGCAGGGAATAATGACGCTGACCAGCTGAAGGGGTTGTGTTGGAATTTCCATTACTTCTCTCTCATGCGCCATTTCAAAGACAAAAAAGCGCGATACAGGTTTGCTCTAAGGTCACCTTTTGACCATACGCCACGAAAGTACTCTA
>JANPPH010000060.1:0-11625 GCA_031428395.1 Gammaproteobacteria bacterium | reverse complement strand
TAAATAAGCACGGCGCGCATGACGATGGCACCGAGCACACCGTAGAGCAGCACTCGCTTTTGAAACTCTGCGGGCACCGCGAAGAAGTTGAAAAGGGTGATCCACACGAAGACGTTGTCCACGGCGAGCGACTTCTCGAGGAGGTAGCCGGTGAGGTATTCCAGCGCCTTTTCATTGGCCTGATCTCGCCCGAAGCGCTCGTCGAGGTACCACCAGAACCAACCGCAGAAAGCGAGCGAGATGGTGATCCATACCACCGACCACCCGGCCGCCTCCTTCACGCTTACCCGGTGGGAGCCCTTCGTCTTGAGCACGAAAAAGTCTACCGCCAGCAAGACGACGACGAGCAGCGTGAATCCGAGATAGAGAATCGGGGTGCCGACGGATTCGATCATCATCCCTTGCTCTCCGAATTAAAATTGCTGTTCTCCCGGCGACTACGCCGCACCAAGTAGTCGCCGAGAGTAAGCGCAAAGACCCTGGCGGCAATGCCCAACAGTGTTCCTTATGTCCTTCCCTCCGACTTCTGCGCGCCAGCGCAAATGGCGGTCATCGAGTTGCTCCACCTGATGCACACCTTCCATGAACTGGGGGAAATCTTCGAACTGTGTCCATTGCTTGTAAGCAGTGTGCAGTGGGACTTCAACAACAGTGGAATCTTGTATCATGGACATAAGAAACTCCTCGTTGGTTCTTGCTCAGTTTCACTATAGGAGCCCCGCGCCCAATAGCAAGCCACGCAATTCCGCGCTATACCGGCACACCCCACACACGTAGCGTTTGTCATGTATTATCAGGGTGTTATGGGCGCAAATAATTGCTGTGATATACTAGTCGACTTTCTCCGAAAACCTTGCCTACCATGACCAAAGCCCTTTCGATTCGCAATTTAACCAAGACCTATAGTAATGGTGCATCGGCGCTCAAGGGCATTGACCTTGATGTGGAACAGGGCGATTTTTTTGCGCTCCTTGGGCCTAATGGCGCTGGCAAATCCACCACCATTGGCATCGTCAGTTCATTGGTGACCAAAACCTCTGGCAAGGTGCTGATTTTTGACAAAGACACCGACGTGGATTTCGGCGGCGCAAAAAGCTATCTCGGCCTCGTGCCGCAGGAATTCAATTTCAATGTTTTCGAGCCAGTTATTGAAATAGTCGCCAACCAAGCTGGCTATTACGGCATCGAGCGCACCCTCGCCTATACACGGGCCGAACAATACTTGCGCCAATTGGGTTTATGGGAGAAACGCCATGACCAGGCGCGGACACTTTCTGGCGGAATGAAGCGCCGTTTAATGATTGCGCGAGCGTTAGTGCACGAGCCAAAGCTGTTGATTTTAGACGAACCGAGTGCTGGCGTAGATATCGAAATACGTCGCTCGATGTGGCAGTTTCTCAAGGAAATTAATAGTCGCGGTACGACTATTATTCTTACCACGCATTATTTGGAAGAAGCGGAAAATCTGTGTCGTAATATCGCGATTATTGACGAGGGCAGATTAATCGAGAATACAAGCATGCGACAGCTGCTAAAACAGCTGGATGCTGAAACCTTTGTGCTAGATCTTAGTCGTCCGATTGATATTGCGCCGCAACTACCTGGCCATCGCGTAAATAAAATTGACGACCAAACGTTAGAAATTGAAATGTCCAAAGATTGCAGCATTAATCAACTGTTTGTCGAGCTGTCTGCGCAAGGTGTTGAAGTGTTGAGTATGCGCAATAAATCTAATCGTTTGGAGCAGTTGTTTGTGCATCTCTTAAACGATAGCAAGCCAGGGTAAGTATGACGTTTAAAGAACAGTATATTGCGTTTCGCACTATTTTCGTCAAAGAAATATTGCGTTTTTCGCGCATCTGGATTCAAACAATTTTACCGCCGATGATTACCACGGCGTTATATTTTTTGATTTTTGGTCAATTAATCGGTTCGCAAATTGGTCCTATGGACGGCTTTCGATATATTGATTTTATCGTGCCAGGATTAATTATGATGGCCGTTATTAGCAACTCGTATGCAAACGTAGTGTCGTCATTTTACGGCGCGAAATTTCAGCATCACATTGAAGAGATGTTGGTGGCGCCGGTACCCAATTATTTGATTCTTCTTGGCTTTATCGGCGGAGGCGTGGCGCGTGGTATCTCGGTGGGGATTGCGGTCACAGGCGTGGTATGGCTTTTTAGTGATGTGCGTGTGGCTCACATAGCGGTTGCATTGAGCGTTGTACTGCTGACGTCAGTGTTGTTTTCCCTAAGTGGATTTATTAACGGCGTCTTTGCAAAAAGTTTCGACGATATTTCTATTATTCCTACGTTTATTCTGACCCCGCTTACTTATTTGGGTGGCGTTTTCTACACCATAAATATGCTGCCGGAGCTATGGCAAAAGGTGTCTTTGTTTAATCCAATTTTGTACATGGTTAGCGCCTTTCGTTATGGTTTCCTTGGCGCTTCAGACGTACATATCGGCGTTTCTTATATAATTATGCTGGCGCTAATTGTAATTTTATTTTGGTTTAGCCTAAGACTGCTGAACAAAGGTCACGGCATCCGGAGTTAGCAGCTTAGAATAGGTCGAATATTTATTTCGACTTATGAACGGAAGTCATTCGATTCTGTCAAAAATATTCATAACGACATCTTGACGCGCCATCGGCAAGTGTTATAGTTCGACCTTGGTATTGTGAGGTTCGTTGCGCTTGTAGAATGGGCGAGGGGTGCCCAAGGTGATCAATTTGTCCTCAGTCTTTTAGTCGCAGCAAGCCTAAGGGGGATACGCATGGAACGTCGTTGGTGTGAACGTAGATCGATTGACGGAGAAGCAACGCTGCATTTTTCCAATAGGGATACTAAATGCAAGCTGGTTAATGTCAGCCTTGAGGGGGCGTTCGTGGATATAGGCGCTGAGCTGATTGATGAAGACCTGTGCCAAGTAGAATTTTTTATGGGCGACATATGTAAGCCCTGTAATGTCCCAGCTAAAATTACCCATTTTGATGATAATGGTCTAGGCTTGGTGTTCCAGTACCAAAGTGAGGACGACTTTCGCAAAATACGGGATGTCTGGATGGAGGATGTCGTCGAGAAAGGCGCGCATAATTAGCGGTAGAACAACTCAGCCACCTTCGTTTTGTCTTAATTATTGATCTGCTGCCTAGGGCGGCACGTCAATGAATGAATGGAATCCAAGTCATTAAGCCAAGAGGGATGGGCGTGACTTTTAAGACACTAGGGGAGGACGATAGGCTACTTGTGCTTAAGCCGGTAGCCCAAGATTTGCATCAGGTCTTGGATCAATTTCAAGCTACTCTGCATGTTTGCAACACCCTTAAAGAATGTTGTACGGCAATCTCTGATGGGGCGTCTTTAGCAATTATTCCCGCTCAGTCGTTGGATCAAACGGCTATCGAGCAATTGGCCACCGTCATCGCAAATCAGCCGCTATGGTCAGATTTTCCTCTCATAATTATCGCAACTGCGGACTTGTCCTTGACGTTAAGCCAAGATATCGACTCGCTCGGTAACATTCGAGTAGTTGAATACCCGTTCCGACCCCAACTTGTTGCAAGTATTATTAGCGCCACGCTTCGCTCGCGCCACCGGCAATTTATGCTGCGTGATCGTTTGTCAGAGCACGCGAGTAATACTTTTCAAGACGGCGTAGCGACCGATATTTCTTCCGCTAGCGATGAAACAATAACGGGTTTAGATGCCGCCTTAGAAGCGTTGAAAATCGAGCACAACCGCTTGCGAACCGTCTTGGACGTGTTGCCCATCGGTGTTCATATCGCTGATAAAAATGGCAACATCGTGCAGGATAATGCTGCGGCGAGAAACATTTGGGGTGATGAATCGATAGTGGCAAATGGTCAACGCGGCGATTATAAAGCATGGTGGCCAGATGGGCGTCCTTTCTCAACGCAAGACTGGGGTTTGGCCAAAACCTTGCGATCGGGTATGCGCTGTGAGCAAGAAGTGGAGATCGAAAACGGTCAAGGTCAGCGCAAGACATTGTTGAATTACACGGCACCTATATTCGATCAAAGTGGTCAAATTTTAGGTGGCGTCGCAGTCAATGTCGATATCAGCGAACGCAAACGCAATGAACAAGAGTTGGCGCGTCTTGCTGCCATTGTTACTACTTCAAATGATGCGATCATAGGCAAAACACCAGAAGGAATTATTACGAGCTGGAATGCCGGTGCCGAGAGAATGTTGGGTTACAGCGCGGAGGAGGTTCAAGGGCAAGACACGGCCTTAGTCATTCCGCCCGAGCACCGAGACGAAGCCAGTGCGCTATTAGCGCAAATAAAAAATGGCGAGACACTCATTGAACGTGACTTCACTTTCGTCAAGAAGGATGGCACACAGGTAAAAGTGTCATTGTCGTTGTCTCCAATTCGTGATTCTTACGGTAATGTAATTGCGATAACTAGCATCGCTCGGGATATCACTGAACGAAAGAATTTTGAAGATCGCCTCCAGTATAACGCCTTTCATGATGTGCTAACTGGCCTTGCAAATCGATCATTGTTTTTAGATCGGCTACAACATGCCATGTTGCGAGCGCGGCGCCAAGAAGGTCAATATGCTGTTCTAATGTTGGATATGGACAACTTCAAAGTCATTAATGATCGTTTTGGTCATCCTGATGGCGATGCGTTATTGATCAAGTTTGCACATAGAGTTCAAGAGTGTTTGCGTCCTGGCGATACGTTGGCGCGTTTTGGCGGTGATGAATTTACTATCTTGCTCGATGAGGTTGAAGGTGCTGATAGTGCGCTGCATGTCGCTGAACGGATTCGCGCTGCGCTGGAAAAACCCTTTGATCTTAGCAATACAGAAGTTTTTTCAACCGCGAGTATAGGCGTTGTACTAGGCCATGCGTCGTACGTGACGCCTGATTCTGTTATGCGAGATGCTGATATAGCGCTCTATGAGGCCAAACATCGTGGCAGAAGCCGCTATGTGATGTTCGATATCCAAATGCGCAAGGATTTAAGCTCGCGTTTGCAGATGGAGGCAGAGTTGCGCAAGGCGATATCGAAAAATGAATTATGTCTTCAGTACCAGCCCATCGTTGAGTTAGCGACTGCAAGGGTTATCGGTTGCGAGGCACTCTTGCGGTGGCATCATCCCTTGTATGGTGACGTTGAACCCATTAAATTTATTGCCTTAGCCGAAGAGGCAGGTTTAATTGTTCCTCTAGGCGAATTCGTTATTGAAAGTGCCTGCCGTGATCTTGCTTCCTGGTTTAGGAGCTATTATGTCTCTCCCGACTTTTATATCAGTCTTAATTTAACGCCTAAGCAATTTGTAGAAGCCAACTTGATCGAATTTATCGATTTGACGTTAAGTCGCTACGATTTAAAAGGCTGTAATCTGCGTTTAGAGATTACTGAAAGCGTCATTATGAAGAATGACGGCGTCGCTGAACATGTGTTGATGGAATTGCGTAAGCGTGGCATTCGAATTTGTATGGATGACTTCGGCATGGGTTACGCATCTTTGAGCTATTTGCAACGTTTCCCCATCGATATATTAAAGGTTGATCAATCCTTCGTCCATCGAATGGTCAAGGAGTCTGCGAGTCGCGAGGTGGTGAAAGCTATTGTGGCATTGGCCGACAATCTTCATCTGGAGGCGATAGCGGAAGGTGCCGAGGACGATGAGCAAGTTGAAGTGCTGCGCTCACTCGGATGCCGATTAGCCCAAGGCTTTATGTTTTACCATCCCCTCCATAACGATAAGATGCTTGCACTGCTAGGCAGCAAGCGAGACCACTTGCATTGATTGAGCGAGCCCGAGAGTAACTCAGCCTTGGCAAAAATTGTAATGGCCGAAACCTGGTGAGTTTTGATTTAGTGTCTATACTAATTACGTTGACAAAAAATATAGCAAAAAACTGAATGGGGAATTTGACGTCAGCAATCTGCAAATTTTTTTGTTATCCGGCCCGATCATACGGGCTCTTGCGTTTGGTAAAAATTCAGACTAAAAATAGAGTAAGCGCATTGAGCAGCAGGGAAATAAAGTGAGGGTGTGGACGGCCAAACGCTAGTAGCGTTGGCCGTCCACCTTTTCAATGTTTTCGCTCATCGCATCGTAACCCATGGAGGAGTAATCAGATGAAGAAGAGCTTAATTTTAGTGGCGCTAACCGCAGGACTCGGTAGTGTCGCCACGTCGACCTTAGCAGCCCCCACCAATACTTGGTACGGCGGAGTGGGATTTGGCATCACAAAAATGGATGACGATGTGCTAACCACCAACGTGAGCGATGACGATCTTGGTTGGAAATTATTCGGTGGTTATCATCTGTATAACAATCTAGCGATTGAAGGTGCGTGGGCCGCATTAGGTGAGCATAAGGCGCTAACGGCTCAAGTAAAAACCAGTGGTTTTGCCATTGAAGCGGTGGGTACGGTGCCCTTGCAGGATTACCTGGATATATTCGGTAAGTTGGGCGGGTTCATGTGGAGTTCTGATATGACCAACACAATCGCCTCGCCGACCTCGAAGGATGATAGTGGTTTTGATCTCACTTTAGGTTTAGGTGCCAGATGGCAACTACCCAAAGACATGGTGCAAAATTTGGCCCTTCGTGGTGAATGGGAATATTTCAAGGCTGCGCAAGAAATTCACATGTACTCCTTGGGTGTAGAATTTCAATTCCAGTAGCGTCAGTAGTTAGAAAAAAACGAGAGTGACCGCCGCCCGCTTCGGCCGTCACTGGCTGAAGCGGCGGACGGACGTACAGGGATTTGTATGTTCAGGGAGAACGCCAATGGGACAACCGCCGAGTTACGCGGTCGGGCTTTTTGACGGGGTAAAATCGAGTAATAATCATGGAAGCTATGCATTAGGCCGTTTGTTTGCGACGGCATCGGTAATTCTAGCCAGTCTCACACCTTCCATCGTTCACGCTGCAACCCCCCCTGGGTTTCGCGTCGTACCGGTAATCAAAAATTTAACGTTGCCAACGGCAGTGCGCTTTGCACCGGATGGTCGAGTGTTCGTCGCCGAAAAAAGCGGCATCATAAAAGTTTTTCCTAGTGTCGATCAAACGACTAACCCGACGGTAATCGATCTCCTGCCACCGGCTGTGTATGACTTTTGGGATCGCGGATTGTTGGGCCTAGCCATTCATCCTCAGTTTCCGCAACAGCCTTATATTTACGTCCTTTATAGCGTCGATGCGAAAATCCCGGCCCAATTGGCGTTGGGCGATGGATCAGCTCAGTGGGGTGATGATTGCCCAACACCGCCAGGGCCCAATGATGAGGGCTGCGTTACCAACTCGCGTCTGTCTCGTTTGCTTATCGATGACCAAAATCGCGTTGTGGGCGGCGAGCAAATACTGCTCAACGGCGATTGGTGTATGCAGGACTCAAGTCATTCCATTGGTTCGATTGAATTTGGTGCGGATGGCGCGCTCTACGTAAGCGGCGGCGACGGCGCTGGTTTTACCTTTATTGATCATGGCCAAAATAAGAATTTGTGCGGTGATCCGATGAATGGTGCCGGTGATAATGATGACGAAGGGGGCGCATTTCGTAGCCAAGATTTTCTCACACCCAATGATCCACTTTCTTTCGATGGCACGATTTTACGTATCAATCCCGAAACCGGCAATGCTATGTCGGATAATCCGCTCGTGGCAACGAGTCCGGTCACTGATGATCGTGTTATTGCTTACGGGCTTCGGAATCCGTTTCGCTTCACCTTCAAACCCAATAGTCGGGAGGTTTGGATTGGAGATGTGGGCATGAACCAGTGGGAGGAGATCAATCGCATTGTTGATCCTCTCGACAATGTTATCGAAAATTTCGGCTGGCCTTGCTATGAAGGCAGCTACACTGACGGCGGCGGTTCCGTGTCCTTGCGGCATCCTGGCTTTAAAACTTTCGACCTATGCAAAAAGCTCTACACTAGGGCGTTGCCCGTTAACATCATTCCGCCCTTCTATGCCTATGATCACCGTAAACCGGTAGTGGTCGGCGAAGAGTGTTCAAAAGGTGGCTCGGCAGTCACCGCTCTGGCTTTTTATACGGGCAGTAGTTATCCGGAAAAATATAAAAATGCGCTATTTTTTGGGGATTTCGCGCGAGAATGTATTTGGACGATTGGATTGAATGCGGAAGGTAATCCTGATCCTAATTTACGCAGTATTTTTCTTTGGGGAGAGGGCGTAGGTCAAATTGTCGATCTGCGTATGGGGCCGACCGGCGATTTATTCTATGTCGACATGGGCGCTGGCATCGTCAACAAGATTGTTTTTTTTGCCGATAATCAGCCGCCGGTTGCCAGTTTATCGATCGATAAAACGTCCGGACCCACACCCTTGACCGTCGAATTTGACGCCTCGAAATCCACCGACCCCGATAGTTCGTTGCCATTAAGCTTTGCTTGGGATTTGGACGGCGATGGAGTCTTTAGCGATGCAACTGGCCCGAAAGCCACTCACACATACAATACCAGTGGGATCTTTACGGTAGGCGTGAAAGTGAGTGATGCCACCGCCACAACCACGGCCAGTGCGGTGATTCAGGTAGGCAATAGCGAACCCGTGGCGGAGATTGTGAATCCAACCGGCAGCTTTACTTGGCGCGTGGGCACTCAAATTGTATTCGCCGGACAGGCAATGGATAAAGAAGATACGGTTTTTCCAACCGCTGCAATGAAATGGTCGATCGTGATGAATCATTGCACCGAAGAGGGTTGTCATGCCCATATCGTTAAAGAAGTTCTAGGCGCCGGTGGCACTTTTATTGCCCCCGATCACGACTACCCTTCGTCTATCGAGCTGCGCTTTAGCGTGACCGATTCCGGTGGCTTAACTCACGCGGTGAAAAGAATATTGTCACCCTCTACCACGCAGGCGACGATTGATTCGGTTCCGAGTGGCTTAAAGATCACCGTCGGCGCACGGGAACTGCAAACGCCACTGACATTGACTGCAATTGAAGGGTCGCGGGTGACGGTTAATGCGGCATCACCACAAAATTTTCAAAGCAAAAATTATGTGTTCTCGGCCTGGTCAGATAAGGGCTCGCAAACGCATGAAGTGGTCATGGATGCTAGCGTAACCAAGATCAGCGCGAGTTATGTGGAGGCGAACGAACCGGCCAAAGCACCGCAAACACCGGCGCCGCCCCAAGCCGCTGCCAGTGGTGGAGGAGGGGATATCTCGCTAGTCGCTCTTTTGTGGTTAATAACAGGATGGTTATGGCGTTGGCGAATTAGCGCGACGCGTTGAAGCCAATTGCGTAAAATAAGTTATTTTCCGCAAGGAGTCTTGGTTGTCCCCTCGCGCCCTATTGCCAATGTGTTTAAGCGTCATAATCCCTGGTCTATCGGGTTGCGCTAGACCCGAATCATTTATGTCTTCCCTTGAATATCCGCCGTTACCAGGGCTGGCAAAGCTACTTGCTCGGACTGCCCGCGAGGCGGTCAGCGTGGCTGGGTTTGAAGAAACGTTTTGCCATCTAGCCGGTGTTCTGCAAGTGGAGGGCGATTTGCCGATCGCAGCGCTTACCTTGTTGGGCGATGGTGGAAACCCTGGTCGCGGTTGGTGGCTTCGCGCGGATCCGGTTTATTTGCGTCCAGATCAAGGTAAGTTGTTACTTTTCCCAGGGAGATCGCTGCATATAACGGAGGCAGAGTTCAAGCAGTGGAAGACCGATTTGCAGGCAACCTTTGCGGAATGGGGTTTTGAATGGATAGCTTTAGCCCCCGATCGTTGGTATTTAGGTCTGCCCGAAAATCCTCGTATCAAAACCACCGGGTTGTCATCGGTGATGGGTCAGGACATCGCTGGAGCGTTACCGCAGGGTCTGGGCGCTAAGACATGGCGTGTCCGCTTTAACGAGATGCAAATGGTGCTCCACGCTTCGCAGATCAACCAACGGCGGGAAAAACAAAACCAACCAACGCTTAACAGCCTTTGGTTTTGGGCTGCCGGTGTATTGCCCGATGTGGCCACAGATTGGCAATACCTCTGGACTAACGAACCACTCGGACGCGGCTTGGCGATAAAGGCAAACGTCGGTTTTTCAACGGTACCCGCTAACGCTGAGGTTTTATTGCAGGCGAGCGCTCCTGGCCATTGCGTTCTAGTGCTCGAGCATGCTGCGGCGGCAGCGTTGGATAATGAGCCGGAAGCGTGGCTTACTGCGTTGCAGCAGCTAGATAAAGATTGGTTTGCGCCCTTGCTTGTGGGACTAAAGCAGGGGAGACTAAATGAATTGAATATTTACCCTTGTGATGGCAGCAAGCTGCGTTTAACGCGCCATGGCTTACGTTGCTTTTGGCGGAAATCGCAAGCGATTGCGCAATTCGTTTTAGCGAAAGGGCGCTCTTGATGTGGTCAGGAAATCGTTGTATGGACGTTGCGCCCCATTTATCATTTAGGTTTAAGGTTTACGAATGAAGAAAAAAATTATCCGCCGCTCGCAGCAGGGCTCACATGAACTGCCGCAGACACTCCATCCGGTGTTACAGCGAATTTATGCTACGCGCAATATTCTTAGTGCCCAGGACCTAAATAATTCATTGCAGGCGCTACCGCGCGTCGGCTCACTGCGTGGGTTGAAGGCGGCGGTAGAAATTCTGCATGGCGCCTTGCGTCAGCAGCAACGTATTTTGGTGGTGGGCGATTTTGATGTCGATGGAGCGACGAGTTGCGCCACAGCGGTACGTGCGCTGCGCATGCTCGGCGCCAAAGACGTAACCTACCTGGTGCCAAACCGCTTTGAATATGGCTACGGCTTAACCCCTGAAATCGTTGCTGTAGCGCTGCATCAGCACCCCGCTGTAATCGTGACCGTCGATAACGGTATTTCCAGCGTAGACGGGGTGGCAGCAGCGACGCGAGCGGGCATTAAAGTAGTGATTACCGATCATCATCTACCTGGAGCTGTGTTACCCCAGGCCGATGCGATTGTTAATCCCAATCAGCTTGGCTGCGAATTTCCGAGCAAGAACTTAGCCGGTGTGGGTGTGGTGTTTTATGTCATGTTGGCACTGCGCGCGCATTTACGCGAGGCGGCTTGGTTCGAAGCGCAAGGCATGCCCGAGCCCAATTTGGCTGTGTTGTTGGATTTGGTCGCCTTGGGCACCGTTGCCGACGTGGTGCCTTTTGATGCGGTCAACCGTATCTTGGTGGCACAAGGCGTCGCACGTATTCGTCAAGGTAATTGTAATGCAGGTATTAGTGCTTTATTAAATATCGCTGGGCGCAAACCCAACCGCCTGGTGGCCCAGGATTTAGGTTTTGCCGTCGGCCCGCGCTTAAATGCCGCCGGCCGCCTTAGCGATATGAGTCTGGGTATCGAGTGTTTGCTTAGCGATGATCCACAAGCGGCAAGCGCAATGGCGGCTCGGCTCGATGTGTTAAATCAAGAGCGCCGCGAAATTGAATCACAGATGCAAGAGCAGGCATTGGTCAACCTGGCTGCCATGGAACTTGAACAGGCCCAAGAGGGTTTGCCCAATAGTATTTGCTTATTCGACAACACCTGGCACCAAGGTGTGATTGGCATTCTCGCCTCGCGTATTAAAGATCGATTCCATCGTCCGGTCATTGTTTTCGCCCTTTCCAACCAAGGAGAAATTAAAGGCTC
>JANPPH010000059.1:0-2704 GCA_031428395.1 Gammaproteobacteria bacterium | reverse complement strand
CCCAGATTTTCCATTAGGCTCGTAGCGAGGGTGCGCAAGGTGCTGAAGATGGGCGAGAAAAGACGAAAAACAGGCGGAGGCGTAGTCACTCTACGGTGACAGACTGGTTTTCATCTTTTCTCGCGCAGATTCAGTGCGTTGTGCAGCCGCAGTAGAGCCTAATGGAAAATCTGGGTTTAATGGTGTGGCCGCAGCAAAGGCTTGCTACGGAGTTTTTTTGATAACAAGGAGCCTGTTATTTGGATATTCAACGCTTGACGCAAATTTCTGACGTGGAATGGCGCGTTGAACCGATCGGTAAAATGCGCGTCCCCGCAGTGATTTTTGGCGATGAACAACTAGTGCGCGACATGGATGAAAAAGTCTACGAACAAATCACCAATGTCGCCGCATTGCCTGGCATCCAAAAGGCCGCCTACGCGATGCCTGACGCACATTGGGGCTATGGCTTTCCCGTAGGGGGAGTCGCAGCGTTTGATCCCGATGACGGAGGTATCATCTCAGCGGGCGGAGTTGGCTTTGATATTTCTTGCGGCGTGCGTAATCTTCAAACCGGGTTAAAATTAAGCGATATTCTGCCCCTGCAAAGACAACTGGCCAATGCGCTCTTTGAAACCGTTCCTGCGGGCTTAGGCAAAACCGGCGCATTGAAATTATCTCTGACAGAGATGGATGCAATGTTGGAAGGCGGCGCGCGTTGGGCGATAGCGAAAGGCTTTGGCGAACTTGATGACTTAAGCCGGATCGAGGAGCAAGGTTGCGTACTGGGCGCGAAAGCAACGGAAGTGTCAGACCACGCTAAAAATCGTCAGCGCGATGAAATGGGTACGCTCGGCTCAGGCAATCATTATCTCGAAATACAGCGCGTTGTCGCGCTGTATGACGATGCCACGGCAAGCGCCCTGGGCCTTGCGCTAGACGATATCATTATTAGCATTCATTGCGGCTCGCGTGGTTTGGGACATCAGATCGGCACGGAATATCTAAAAAAAATGGCACTCGCCGCGCCCAAGCATGGCATTAACTTGCCCGATAAAGAACTGGCTTGCGCCCCAATTCTTTCGCCGCTGGGTCAAGCGTATTTAGGCGCAATGCGCGGCGCTATTAATTGCGCCTTGGCAAATCGCCAGATCATTACTCACCTTGTGCGGCAGGTCTTTCGCCAACACCTGCCGCAAGCCACCTTGCGGCTACTCTATGATGTGTCGCACAACACCTGCAAGATGGAAACACATTTAGTTGACGGAAAAATGAAGCCCGTGTTTGTTCACCGCAAAGGCGCCACCCGCGCCTTTGGCCCAGGGCATCCCGATCTTCCGCCTGCGTTACGGCCGCTTGGCCAACCTGTGCTGGTCGGCGGCAGCATGGGCACGGCGTCGTACATTTTAATGGGTACTGAGGAAGGCATGCAGCGTGCGTTTGGCTCAGCCTGCCATGGCGCAGGTAGAAAACTCAGTCGTCATCAGGCAAGCAAACAGTGGCAAGGGCGAAACGTGGTCGATGAATTGAGCGCGCGGGGCATCATGATACGCAGCCCATCTATGCGCGGCATTGCGGAGGAAGCACCAGGTGCTTATAAAGATGTGGATGCAGTGATTGAAGCGGCTGATCTTGCCAAACTTACGCGCAAGATCGCTAAATTGGTCCCCGTAATTTGTATTAAGGGATAGGGGATTGTGTTGAAGGCACAACGTGGAACTACGCTTGGCACATCAATCTAAGCCGTGCCGCCCCCTAAAAAAGAAAAAGCCCGGCTAGCCGGGCTTTTTGGAGGCTTTAATTAGAGGATTAATCTAAAGGACGAATATTTGATGCTTGCTTGCCTTTTGGGCCAGTCGTCACGTCAAAAGAGACCTTTTGATTTTCCGTCAGGACTTTGAAGCCTTGAGCCTGAATTGCAGAAAAGTGAGCAAATAAATCTTCGCCACCACCATCGGGGGTAATGAATCCAAAGCCTTTGGATTCATTGAACCATTTCACTGTACCAGTTGCCATGTATTTGAGTATTCCAAAAATGTTAAGTTGTTTGAGATGTACCGAATATCTCGATCAGAAAATCCGCGATCTAACCATCGACGAATCGAGAATCACAAAGCCGATATAACTGTCTTATAGAGATAAACCAGGATATTAAGAGCCATAGGGCGGGTAATGTCAAGAAAAATTTTCTGTGATAGTCGTGTTTTTTAACCAAGTAGCATTTACTCATCAATTATAAGGTTTAACACATTTACCGCATCTAAGTTCGCCGCTGATTACGCGTACCACCGCGAGCCCGATAAACGCAGCTTGAGTTGCGCCTTGCGTTGGGGCACTCATATCTCCGCTAAAGTATTTCCCTTCCCGCGCCGACCTTAGTGATTGGCTCAAACTAACTTTTCGTCGTCAGGCTAAATCATCGGCAGCGGAACTATTTCTATTGGCCTCGGAGCGATTCAAACAGTCATAAGGAATAACGGTTATGAAAAATCGCCGTCTACAGTTCAAGGTCAAAAACGATTTTCAAAATCGCTTTATACTCGAGATCATTCTCGTCACCTTCATTTTTATTAACTCATTGGTGGTGGTGAGTTTTGTTGCGCTGGAATCTATGCGCGATTTTTACCAGTTTAAATTCATACTGGCCGCAGCATTAGCGACGGGCGAGATCTGTGGCTTAGCCATTATTTATTATTTTAGTTTGCGCGCAAGCCACCGAATTGCG
>JANPPH010000058.1:0-3192 GCA_031428395.1 Gammaproteobacteria bacterium | reverse complement strand
GCCATCGCCTCGGGGCTTTCGTCGTATTCACCAAACTCGTTGGGCAAGCCGGCGTTGGGATGGGCGCTAACGTGGGTGTCTGCAATACGTGATAGCTCTTCAACGTATTGGCGCAGCTCTTTAGCGCCCAAGGCGCAATTGAAACCAAAGCTGATCGGACGCGAATGATTGAGAGAATTCCAAAAAGCTTCGGCAGTTTGGCCAGATAAAGTACGGCCGCTCGCGTCCGTGATGGTGCCAGAAACCATGATCGGTAAACGCAAACCTTGTGCATCGAAATAAGTTTCAATAGCGAACAATGCGGCCTTGGCGTTAAGCGTATCGAAAATAGTCTCGACCAAAATCAAATCAGAACCACCGTCGATAAGTCCGCGCACCGCTTCGGTATAGGCAGCCACTAACTCTTCAAAGGAGATATTGCGAAAGCCGGGATTGTTCACGTCCGGCGACATAGAGGCGGTTCGGTTAGTTGGGCCCAACACACCGGCAACAAAACGCGGCTTGTGCGGCGTACGTTGGCTGGCTGCATCGGCGGCTTGCCGAGCTACCAAAGCTGCTGCCTTATTCAGTTCGTAGACCAACTCTTCCATCTGGTAATCAGCCATGGCGATGGAGGTGGAATTAAAGGTGTTGGTCTCAAGGATATCTGCGCCAACTTCAAGATAAGCGCTGTGTATGGCGCGAATTATCTGCGGCTGCGTTAACACTAAAAGATCATTATTGCCTTTCAGATCGCATGGATGATGCGCAAAACGCTCGCCACGATAATCCTTTTCTTCAAGGTTATAGCTTTGAATCATGGTGCCCATCGCACCATCGAGGACTAAAATCCGCTCAGCGAGGAGTTTTTCCAATTGCGCACTACGGGTATTGATGGCGATTACTGTCACGGTTTACGACCCAAAAGTTGAAAAATGAATACCTACGCGCTCCGACTAACCGGAGAACCCTGCGCAGCAAGAACGTTGTATGATAGCAATTTCAGCGGCGAGATTTAAAATAGCCCACTATGTCTTATCTTATCACCCGTATGTTACTTGGATTTTTCGCGCTTTTTCCCTTGCCTACCGTACATTTTTTGGGCGGCTTAGTCGGCAGAGCACTTTTTTGGTTTCCCAATCAAATCAGACAGGTTACGCGCATTAACGTAGCCCATTGCTTTGCCGAATATACCCCCGCTCAACAAACCCAATTCGTACGTAACAGCCTAATAGAAACAGCTAAGGCCATCGCAGAAACCGGGCCACTGTGGTTGTGGCCCAGTGCAACGTGCCTACAGCTCGTCACCCGCATCTCTGGTTTGAAGCAACTGCAAACGGCATTGAGAGCAGGCCAAGGCGCCATCATCGCCGCGCCGCATATGGGCGCATGGGAACTCATAGGCCTCTATTGCTCCACACTTCATCCAATGACCATCCTTTACCGGCCTCCTAAGGTCGCCAGGCTCGATAGCTTAATGCGCCACAGCCGCGAGCGCCTTGGCACCAAACTTGTCGCCACCGAAATCAAAGGCATTCGCGCACTCTATGATGCCTTGGGTTCGGGCGAGCTCATCGGCATCCTTCCCGACCAAGACCCCGGCTTTGGTCAAGGACGATTCGCGCCGTTCTTCGGCATCCCCGCCAACACCATGGTTTTACTCTCGCGATTAGCGATAAAAACCAAAGCCCCAGTATTTTTCGCTTACGCTGAAAGGTTGCCGCACGGCCAAGGCTATCACTTGCATTTTGTCCAACAAGAGATCGCACAGACCGATCTGGCGACATCGGTGCAATTAGTTAATCAGGCCGTTGAGGCTTGCGTACGCAGCGCACCTGAACAGTATCAATGGGGCTACAAAAGATTCAAGACTAGACCAGAGGGAGAGCAGGGGTTTTATTAGACACTTTCTCGGGGCGACGCGATAACACCGCAGAACAGCCTAAAGCCCTGGCCGATGACATTGATGACGCGAAAAACAATTCGCAGTTACTCTCCAAGTAACTCCCCAATAGGCTTGAAATCGTCCACATGGTCGCAAATCGTTTTGATAGCCAAAACAATGGGTAAGCCCACCAGCAAACCCCACGCCCCCCATAGCCAGCCCCAAAACACCACACTGACAAACACGGCCACCGCATTGATTTGACTCGCCCGGCCAGTCAGCCATGGCGTCAATAAATAGCCTTCGATGCTATTAACCCAGATTTTCCATTAGCCTCTACTGCGGCCGCGCAACGCACTGAATCTGCGCGAGAAAAGAAGAAAATCAGTCTGTCACCGTAGAGTGACTACGCCTCCGACTGTTTTTCTTCTTTTCTCGCCCCTCTTCAGCACCTTGCGCACCCTCGCTACGAGGCTAATGGAAAATCTGGGTTTAATGATCAAGCAAATGCCGCCGACGAACAACGCCATACTCAGTGTTCCGAATTGCATAAGTGCGACCAGCGCTGCAGCGCCGGTGAAAATGATGGCACCCACATAGGGAATCATATTGAACAAAGCCGCCACAATTCCCCAAATCGCAGCGTGCTCAAAACCAATCCAAATAAACACCAACCATGTCACGATACCGACTAAAATACTGGTGAATATCTGCACCATAAAAAAACGCTGAATTTGAACGGTAATTTCATCTAATATCTGGACGGTAATTTTTTTCTTGGCAAAGGTTGGGCCGGCAATTTTGGTCAGCTTACGACGAAAGCTATCACCCGTTACCATCAAGAAATACGCCAAAAAAGCCACCATAATCGCTTGCCCACCCGCCGTAATGGCACCCCAAGTGCTCGGCCACAAATAGTCTTGAATGTTAAATTTAGGGGTTTCTATTTGAACTCGTGTCACGCCACGCGGCGTGGTCGCGCTTTGTCTACTCCGCCCGCGTGCCGCTTCCTCCAGCTCAGTGGCCGCTTTTTGGACCTTTTCGATGGCTCCGACCTGCGTTCCGCGTTCTTTATTGATGATTTTACGAAATTTCTGCGCAGCCTCAGGTAAGGTTTCAATCATGGCACCCGCTTCATCGCTTAGCGAATAGGCCAACGATCCTACCCCTCCCAAAATCCCGATTATCCCAGATTTTCCATTAGGCTCGTAGCGAGGGTGCGCAAGGTGCTGAAGATGGGCGAGAAAAGATTAAAAACAGTCGGAGGCGTAGTCACTCTACGGTGACAGACTGTTTTTCATCTGTTCTCGCGCAGATTCAGTGCGTTG
>JANPPH010000057.1:0-16292 GCA_031428395.1 Gammaproteobacteria bacterium | reverse complement strand
CAGGTAGTCGGCATCGGGTATGTTAATTCCGCCTTCGCCTTGTACCGGTTCGAGTAATACCGCCACCACGTTAGTACTGTTCTTGGCGATAGTGCGCAACGCCTCAATGTCATTGTAAGAAACGCGCAAAAAGCCCTGCACCAGCGGTTCGAATCCGGCTTGCACTTTGCGGTTGCCAGTGGCTGTTAAGGTGGCAAGTGTGCGGCCATGGAAGCTGTTGTCAGCGACCACGATGGCAGGATTGGCGATTCCTTGCTGATGGCCGTGAAGCCGCGCAAGTTTTATTGCCGCCTCGTTTGCTTCAGCGCCAGAGTTGCAAAAAAATGCACGCTCCATGCCTGTGACTTGCGTAAGACGCTCCGCCAGTTCTTTCTGACGCGGAATGTGGTAGATATTGGAAGTATGAATAACACGCGCAGCTTGCTGGCAAATCGCCGCAACGACGGCTGGATGGTTGTGGCCAAGGCCATTTACCGCCACGCCGCTGATGGCGTCTAAATATTTTTTCCCCTGCGTGTCCCATAGCCAAGCGCC
This sequence comes from Gammaproteobacteria bacterium, assembly GCA_031428395.1. Taxonomy (GTDB): domain Bacteria; phylum Pseudomonadota; class Gammaproteobacteria; order JAADHS01; family JAADHS01; genus JANPPH01. Next base: position 15,758 of record JANPPH010000057.1, on the reverse strand, counting down.
TTCGCCTCGCTCGAATGCGACGGGCAGCTGGGAGTAGGTCGACATCAAATGATCCAGATCCATATGCACTGCCTATTTGTTGTAGTAACCGACCAGCAAATAGATCTTTAAGCGTGGCACAGTAGTTTGTTAACTGAATGATTAGTAATGACAAAATAAAATACCATTGACGCAGCGCGGCAACGGTAATCAAATATTGTAAACGTCAACTCGGCTGACGGCAAACAAATTCCCTGCGCTGAAAATGTGAAAGGATTTTAGCCCTGATTTATTGTTTTATAGAGGCACGCTTTAGGCCTGGTTATTCGTTCGGTTAGCCTAGCCTGGGCTACATTGAAACATAACGGTAATAATTGCAGTTTGTAATACTGGCGGGCATTGACAGGAAAATTACGTATGGCATCTGGTAAAAAGGTATTAATTGTCGAGGACGAAACCGCAATCCGCGACATGGTGAAGTTTGCGCTGGATAACGCAGGATTTGAGACCGATACGGCGGCGACCGTTCAACAGGCGCGCGTCGCCATTGCAGACGGGTTACCGGATTTGTTGTTGCTGGATTGGATGTTGCCGGATCTAAGCGGCTTAGAATTTGCACGGCAGTTAAAGAAGGATGATGTCACCGAAGCATTGCCTATCATCATGCTAACGGCACGTGGCGAAGAGATGGATAAGATACGTGGCCTGGAAACAGGCGCAGATGATTACGTCACCAAGCCGTTTTCGCCCAAAGAATTGGTGGCCAGAATTAAGGCGGTATTGCGCCGTAGCGGCAGTGCCAACGACGATGCGGCGATTGATGCGGACGGTCTGAGGCTTGATCCTATAAGTCACCGGGTCTCATCGCTGAATGGCGAACAACACGGCGATATTGAGATGGGACCTAGCGAATTTCGTTTGCTACAGTTCTTTATGTGCCATCCTGAACGTGTATATAGCCGTGGACAACTATTGGATCTTGTCTGGGGTGGCAACGTCTACATCGAGGAGCGCACTGTTGATGTGCATATACGCCGCTTGCGCAAAGCCCTTGAACCATCGGGTCATGACCGTCTGGTGCAAACCGTGCGCGGCGCCGGTTATCGTTTTTCACTACGGACATAAAGCGTGACGGATTCGTGGTCAACAGAAGTATGGCGTTTGCTTGGTATTGTCTTTTTGGGCGTTATGGCGGGATTGATTTTTGGTCAGCTGTTGATATTTTTGTTACTGGGGGTAATCAGCTATCTTGTTTGGCATCTTTGGCAGCTAAAAAAGTTGGAACATTGGCTGCGTGAGGGCAAAAAACTTAATCTGCCACAAGCGGCTGGTATTTGGGGTGAGATTTACCATCAGCTATATCGCCTGCATCAGCGCAATCGCAAACGCAAACGCAAATTAGCCGATATCCTTACCCGCTTCCAAGAATCGACAGCGGCGATGCCGGACGCTACCGTGGTATTACGCGAAACGGGCGAGATCGAATGGTGGAACGATGCGGCAACAGAATTGTTGGGGTTGCGTTCACCGCATGACGTCGGCCAGCGTATCGACAATTTACTGCGCTATCCAATACTCGGTCAGTTTCTCGCCGACGGCGAATTTAGCGAACGCGTCGAGGTGCCGTCGCCGGTGGACGAGCGGATCATGCTGTCGATTCAAGTCATCCGTTATGGCAACAACCAACGTTTGTTTGTCGCGCGCGATACGACGCGTCTCCATCAACTCGAACAAATTCGCCGCGATTTCGTCGCCAATGTCTCACATGAGTTGCGTTCACCCTTGACGGTGATGGTCGGTTATTTGGAGACTTTGCTAGATCGCGATAGCAGCTGCCGTAAGGAGTGGGGCGGGTCATTACAAGTGATGCAGCAACAGGCGCTGCGGATGCAGCATATCGTCGATGAGTTGTTGTTGTTGTCGCGCCTAGAAGGTGAGCAAAAACTTGCACATGAAGAAGAAATATTTGTTCCGGATCTGCTCGACGCGATACGCCAAGATGCGCTGGCGCTGGGCGCTGAAAAGTTTCAAACCATTACCACAGAGGTAAATTCCACCCTTTGGCTTTACGGTAATATGAGCGAATTGCGCAGCGCATTTTCTAACTTAGTGTTTAATGCAGTGCAATATACGCCAGCCAAGGGCTGTATTACGATTTCCTGGCAGAGCGATGCCGCAGCGGCGCGTTTAACCGTGACGGATACTGGCATCGGCATCGCAGCTCATCATATTTCACGCCTAACTGAACGATTTTATCGTGTCGATAGCGGCCGTTCGCGTGAAAGCGGTGGTGCAGGTTTGGGTTTGGCGATTGTGAAACATGTACTTAATCGGCATCAAGCTCAACTGCAGGTCGAAAGTGAAATCGATAAAGGCAGCAGTTTTACTTGTGTGTTCCCGCTATCCAGAACGGCTGTCAAGGCGTTTGAGGCCTCTGCATGATGCTTGGATGCGTCGAGCTTACCTATGTCACATAATTGTCATACGTTTTTAGTATCGTTTGACAGGGTAGTTAAACCGGTTATCGCACGAAGGAGAAATTGTATATGTTATTGCGCAGGCTCGCTTTAGCCGCAGTGTGTGGAATGTCCGTCGGTGTTGTAACGAACGCCTTGGCACAAAACCTTGATTCGGCGTTGCCGGATTACAAGAAGGCGACAGGCGTGTCGGGCAACTTATCGAGCGTAGGCTCTGATACCTTGGCAAATTTAATGACGCTTTGGGCCGAAGAATTCAAACGTTCTTATCCCAATGTAAATATTCAAATTCAAGCCGCCGGCTCCTCCACAGCGCCACCGGCGCTGACGGAAGGCACAGCCAGCATTGGTCCGATGAGCCGGAAAATGAAAGACAAGGAAATTGAGGCTTTTGAGAAAAAATTCGGTTATAAGCCGACAGAGATCGCTGTGGCAGTGGATGCTTTGGCAGTATTTGTACACAAAGACAACCCGATAAAAGGCATGTCGTTAGCGCAGGTTGACGCAGTGTTTTCCGCGACTCGCCTATGCGGTCATTCCGCCGACGTCGTGAACTGGGGCCAGCTGGGATTGACCGGCGATTGGGTAAAGCGCGATATGCAGCTTTACGGACGTAACTCTGTGTCCGGAACCTACGGCTATTTCAAAGAACACGCTTTGTGCAAAGGTGATTTTAGGAATAACGTGAACGAGCAGCCTGGTTCGGCGTCGGTGGTTCAATCGGTGTCCAATTCACTAAATAGCATCGGCTATTCTGGGATTGGCTATGTGACATCCGGTGTTAAAGCCGTGCCGATAGCGAAGAAAGACGGCGGAGAATTTGTCGAAGCGACGTCGGAAAACACGCTCGATGGCAAATACCCGTTGGCACGCTTTCTTTATGTCTACGTCAACAAACAGCCTAATAAGCCCCTGCAACCCTTAGATAAGGAATTCCTCACTATGGTGTTGAGCAAGGTTGGCCAGCAAGTTGTGGTCAAGGACGGCTACATACCGGTACCCGCTAAAGTGGCGGCAAAAGAATTAGCAAAAATTCAATAGACTGAGTCGTAATCTCTAAGCAATAAAGGATAAAAGGAACGGATTTCTTCATCATTCCCGCCGGTTAGGCGGGAATGATGAACCTTTTTGTTAGTTCCTTAACGCGGCATCGACGTCCCACTCACCGGTCTTTCGTGCATAGCCTGCAACACGTTCGTAATCGCCAAAGCTGAGAGATTTTAAACGCTGACAGCGCCCCAGCAACACTTCGTATTTTTCAGGTTTCTTGACAATAAACGGCTCGGAGGCAATTTTTGCTAATTCCGCACAGTTTGTGCCCTGTAACTTGTCGAAACGGAGTTGATCATATTTAACATCGTTTTGATCGATGCCACAGGCGCTAACTATTGCTACAATGGCGGACACAGAGATGTACGACTTAATGCGTAACTTTAAATTTATCATATAACCATCTGTATTTTAGCTTTAAAAATTAAAAAACGATTCGCGATTTTTGGCGTTGTAACAATTCTGTAACAATTTGTTCATAATATGACCCGATTATGCTGACTGGCGACAAAAAAACTAATCCCGAACCGAGTGTAGTGAGGGCTTCGGGTGCGAACCTGCGTCAATGGCGCGCCCTCAAAGACCGATTATTTAAGCACAGTATGGCCATCGGCGGTATCAGCGTTATCGTGGCCATTCTGCTGATCTTCTTTTATCTATTTTACGTGGTTGTGCCCTTATTTTCGCCTTCTTCGGCAGAAAAAATTGCAACTTTCGCCGCTCCTGGCGGCAACAGTACCCTCTTTATTGCAACAGAAGAATATGGCGAAGTGGTTGCGCGCATCACCAATGCGGGCCATGCGATTTTTTTTAATAGCAAAGATGGTGCCATTATCAGCGACACGCCGCTGCCGTTGCCGCAATCCACACATATCACAAGTGTCACCACTCGCGCCGAAGGCGGGCCTATCGGCTTAGGTTTGAGCGATGGGCGGGCACTGGTTATTCAATTTACCTACGCCATTAGCTATCCCAATAATAAGCGTGCCATCGCCCCGCATATTGAGTATCCCGTCGGTCAGGAGCTTTTACAAGTCGATGAGACAGGAGCGGCCCTTAATAAACTTGCCATGGTGGTGGAGGACGAGCGCGTCGCCTTCGCTGCGGTCACCGCAAGTAATGAAGTTGTTTTTACCCGCTTTACCAAAGAACAATCGTTGTTAGGCGACGATGCGGCAGCGCTTGAGCGCGAAAGCACGCGTCTTACCGATGTGCCGGATGACGTGCGGTTTGTTTTGCTTGATACACATCAGCGTCGTCTATATTTAGCTAATAGCGCAGGGACCTTGAGTTTCTTTGAAGTCAGCGGGCACAATCCTCGCTTGGTACAAAGGCTGTCGCTTATTACCACGCCTGGCGTCACCTTGACGGCGTTAGAATTTCTAACCGGCAGTTTTTCTTTAATGGCTGGACAGTCAAATGGACAAATCGGGCAATGGTTTCCGGTTCGCGATACGACAAATGGTTTTGTCCTAACCCATATTCGTGATTTCTCTTTCCAGAACGCCCCCATCATCAATATTAGCGCCGAACCGCGACGTAAAGGTTTCTTTGCTGCGGACCAGCAGGGATTTCTCGGAATTTATCATGCGACAGCGCACCGCAATTTGCGCGTTGATAAAATTTCCCAAAATGCACTGTTGCATGTGGCGCTCGCCCCGCGCGGTGATTTTGTTTTTGCCGAAGACGCGGTCGGCGACATGCATTTTTGGCGGGTGCACAATATCCATCCGGAGGTCTCTTGGTCGGCGTTATGGGGCAAGGTTTGGTACGAAAACTACCAAGAGCCTGAATATCTTTGGCAATCTTCGGCTTCCACGAACGATTTTGAGCCAAAATTTAGCTTAACTCCGTTGTCCTTTGGCACGCTAAAAGCGGCTTTCTACGCAATGCTGTTAGCGATTCCCTTATCGCTTCTAGGCGCTATTTTTACCGGCCATTTTATGGCACCAAGAATGCGCTCCTATGTTAAACCGACCATCGAAACCATGGAGGCCCTGCCCACAGTTATTCTGGGCTTCCTAGCAGGTTTGTGGCTTGCACCCTTTATGGAGAGATACCTTCCAGGCATGGTGAGTCTGTTGTTGCTAATGCCCACCGGCTTGTTGTTATTTGCGTATGCGTGGTCGCGGCTCCCCGATCACGTCAGGCATCGGATTCCGGATGGTTATGAGGCGGCGTTAATGATGCCGGTTGTCATACTAGTGACCTGGGGTTCGATTGCAGTTAGTCCGTTATTGGAGGTGTGGTTTTTTGGCGGCGATATGCGCATGTGGCTCACCAACGAGGCGGGTGTGAGTTTTGATCAGCGCAATGCTATGGTGGTAGGGTTTGCGATGGGTTTCGCGGTGATACCGAATATTTTTTCAATTGCCGAAGACGCAATTTTTAGCGTGCCCAAACATATATCCAATGGCTCATTGGCGTTGGGTGCGACGCCCTGGCAAACCCTGGTGCGCGTAGTGCTTTTAACTGCCAGTCCCGGCATTTTTTCCGCCGTCATGATCGGCTTAGGTCGGGCCGTGGGTGAGACTATGATTGTATTGATGGCCACCGGTAACACGCCAGTCATGGATCTTAGTTTCTTTCAAGGTATGCGTACTTTGTCGGCAAATATTGCCGTGGAAATGCCTGAGTCGGAATTAAACAGCACCCATTACCGGATTTTGTTTTTAGCCGCATTGGTGTTGTTTGCATTTACCTTTTTCTTTAATTCGTTGGCCGAAATCGTTCGCCAACGGCTCCGCAAAAAATACAGTAATCTGTAGTCATGAAAGATATCAAAGAGTGGTTTCGCAGTGGCAGTCCCTGGGTGTGGCTCAGTGGCGGCGCCGTCAGCATTAGCGTTCTTGCAGTGATCGGTCTGTTGCTATTGATAGCGATGCGTGGCTTAGGCCATTTTTGGCCGGCTGCGGTTTTGCAAGCAGAGTGGATACAGTCTGATGGAAGCACTAAACGCTTAATTGGTGAAATCCATGATGTTGAACAAGTCGCCGCGGGACGGTTGCGTCAAGCAGGCATAAATTTTGATGACAAACAGCTAACCATCACGCGTTACGTCATAAAAACCGGCAATCGCGATGTCCAGGGCGCGGATTTCGCCTCAATAATTGGACCGCATATTCGCAATAAAACATACCCTGCTGACATCATGGTGTTTGAGCGTCGGGAGTGGGGCGACCTGTATGGGTATTTGAAAGAGGTGCGGACTGATGGCCAAGCCGTGGCGGCGGGCGCGGCTGCCCACGTCCAGCTCGCCGAGCGTTTGCAGGGCGTCATGACGTTGTTCGATCAAATCCGTGATGTAGAAAAAAATGCGATTGGCGAGATTAATTACAATATTGAGCGCTTACGTCTAAAAGAACGCAGTTTAGAGTTAGAGAATAAGCTGGGTGCTGAGCAGCAAGCTGAATTGGCGCAACAGCGCCAAGCACTGCAAAAAGACTATGCAGGCTTGCAGCAAAAGCTCAGTGATCTGCATGCAGCCATCGAGCGCGATAGCGTCACGGTTGAGGTGATGGGCGGTCAGGTCGTGGAGGTGCCACTGGCGAAAGTGGTCCGCCACTACCAGCCTAATGCGATGTCGTGGTTGGACAAAATGGTTTTTTACGTGTCAAAGCTTTGGGAGTTCGTCAGCGACGAGCCACGTGAAGCGAACACCGAAGGCGGTATTTTTCCGGCAATTTTTGGTACGGTGATGCTGGTTATCCTTATGGCGATAATCGTCACCCCTTTTGGTGTGATCGCTGCGGTGTATCTGCGCGAATATGCTAAACAAGGGCCACTGACGCGGACGATCCGCGTCGCAGTGAACAATTTGGCCGGCGTGCCTGCCATTGTGTATGGCGTGTTCGGATTGGGGTTTTTTGTGTACTTTCTGGGCGGCAATATAGATAGTTTGTTTTTTCCCGAATCAAGTCCTACGCCTGTTTTTGGTACACCAGGCATATTATGGTCCGCGTTGACACTGGCACTGCTAACGTTGCCGGTGGTGATTGTGTCGACGGAAGAGGGTTTGGCGCGTATCCCGCGGTCCATTCGTGAGGGCAGTTTGGCGTTAGGTGCGACGAAGGCAGAGACCCTTTGGCGCACGGTATTGCCGATGGCGAGCCCCGCCATGATGACGGGTTTAATATTGGCCGTTGCGCGTGCGGCAGGGGAAGTGGCACCGCTTATGCTTGTCGGAGTGGTCAAATTGGCACCGTCCTTGCCGCTGGATGGGAATTTCCCCTTTTTGCATGCGGAGCGCAAATTCATGCATTTGGGTTTTCATATTTACGATGTTGGTTTCCAAAGCCCTAACGTTGAGGCAGCGCGCCCGTTAGTGTATGCCACCGCTTTGCTGTTAGTTATCGTCATCGTTACCTTAAATCTCGCTGCTATTTCCATTCGGAACCGTCTGCGCGAAAAGTATCGCACCTTGGAGTCTTAAAGTATGACTAGCAGTCTAACCCATGGCGTTAACATAGATGCCCTGGATCGCGGCGGCCGTCGGCACCTGTCGCTTGCCAAAGAAACCGTTTGTATTGAGACGAAAGATCTTGATCTTTATTACAGCAAAACCCAGGCGCTGAAAAAAATCAACATGCGTATACCGCGCAAGCGCGTCACGTCGTTTATTGGGCCCAGTGGTTGTGGAAAATCAACGCTGCTGCGGTGCTTCAATCGCATGAACGATTTGGTCGATGCCACCCGAATAGAAGGTGAGCTACTGCTTGAAGGTCAGGATATTTACGCCAAGAGCATTAATGTGGCCGATTTGCGTCGGCGTGTTGGGATGGTGTTTCAAAAACCCAACCCCTTTCCCAAAACAGTCTACGAAAATGTTGCCTATGGATTACGCATCCAAGGTGTTAACGATAGGCGTATATTGGATGAAGTGGTGGAACAGGCGCTAAAGTCTGCGGCGTTGTGGGATGAAGTGAAAGCGCGCCTTCACGACAATGCGCTGGGCCTGTCTGGCGGGCAACAGCAACGTTTGGTGATCGCTCGCGCGATAGCGATTGAGCCGGAAGTATTATTGCTGGATGAGCCCGCATCGGCGCTTGATCCTATCTCGACGCTGAAGATCGAGGAACTGATCAATGATCTTAAAGAGCAGTTTACAATTGTGATTGTGACCCACAATATGCAACAAGCCGCTCGTGTCTCTGATTACACGGCTTTTATGTATCTTGGAGAATTAATTGAATATGCCGATACTGATACGTTGTTTACCAATCCGAGCAAGAAACAGACCGAAGATTATATTACCGGTCGCTATGGGTGACGCAGAAGCGTAAGGTAAATCCCATGGTGCGTTAGGGGACGATTATTTAGTATCGTAGACGGCTATGTCGCCGCGGAGAAGCTGGATGGAAAAGAAAAATTTCGGACAGCATATTTCACAGCAGTTCAACACTGAGCTCGAGGCGCTGCGTACTCGGGTATTAGCGATGGGCGGCTTGGTGGAGCAGCAGTTGCGCGACGCGATCAGAGCGTTGGTAGACGGTGACACAGCGCTTGCCGAAGCGGTGATAACAAATGACTATCGCGTTAATGCCTTGGAAGTCGCCATTGACGAGGAATGCAGTCACATTATCGCGCGCCGCCAACCCGCCGCCAGTGATCTACGCCTCATTGTGGCAGTCATTAAAACCATTACCGATTTAGAACGCATTGGCGACCAGGCTGAACGCATTGGCCGCATGGCAGTGCACTTGGCGGCCATGGAACGTCCCAAAAATGGCTATGCAGAAATAGAAAGCATGGGCAATCGTGTTCACCAAATGGTACATGAAACCTTGGATGCGTTTGCGCGTTTAGACGTCGAAACTGCGTTACAGGTGGTCAAAAATGATCGCCATGTGGACAGCGAATACGACGCCATTATGCGCCAACTCATTACTTTCATGATGGAAGACCCGCGCTCAGTGAAACGTGCTTTGGACGTAATGTGGTCTATTCGCGCGTTAGAACGTATTGGCGATCATTCACGTAATATTTGCGAGTACGTCATTTACTTGGTGAAGGGTAAAGATGTGCGCCACACTACTCTGGAGCAATTGGAGAAAGAGGCACTGACAGGTTTGTGATTGCTGGGTGTCGCAAAACACATGGGTACCTCTAAAAATCCGCTAAAGGCGCGATGGCTGCGTTGGAAATAGGCTCAAAATGCTCATTTACCTCGTGTAAACTGTGCTGTGCATGGATGCACAAATGCCGCGGGCGCAGGAGCGGCCGCTTTTCCGCCTTACCTTCGCGCCTTGATCGAATTTTTAGAGGTACCCACCTGAAAGGCAGAGAAGACGAGGCGTCTTCCCTGCCTTTTTTATTAACTTGAGAAGTTTTTACTGACGAAATCCCAGTTAACCAAATTCCAAAACGATTCTATGTATTTTGCCCGTGCGTTGCGGTAGTCAATGTAGTAGGCGTGTTCCCACACATCACAGGTCAAGAGGGCATTCTGGCCCGCTGTCATCGGCGTTCCAGCGTTGCCGGTGCTGACGATAGCGAGCGATCCATCCTTATTCTTCACCAACCAGCCCCAACCCGAACCGAAAGTGGTTAGTGCGGTTTGGCTGAATTGTTTTTTAAATTCGTCAAAACTGCCGAAGGCCTTATTAATCGCATCGGCAAGCGCGCCTTGTGGTGGGCCGCCACCTTTGGGGCTTAAGCAATGCCAATAAAACGTATGGTTCCACACTTGCGCTGCGTTATTGAAAATCCCGCCTGTAGATTTCTTGACGATTTCTTCCAGGGTCATTTTTTCAAATTCTGTGCCTGGAATCAGGTTGTTGAGGTTGGTGACGTAGGTTTGGTGATGTTTCCCGTAATGATATTCCAACGTTTCTGCGGAAATATGGGGTTCGAGCGCATTTTTCGCATACGGTAATTCGGGCAATTGGTGTGCCATGGTTAATTCTCCCTTGTTATTGGCTAGGCGCGGGCTATCTTCAAAGCGCCGATGACTGTGCATTGTAGACGAGCGAGTGACAAAAGTGCCCGACTATTAAGCATAAAGAAAGACTAAGTCTAATTCAGTGTTAAGAGCCTTGCAACCAAGCTTCTAACACCAAGCTTCTAAGACGGATCTTCAAACGAAGGTTTATTTATAGTGCCGTTGTGGGTACACTTTACGATTAATGCGCGTATCGCGTAATACTAATCGAATTGAAAGAGGTCATGTTTATGGAGCCATTGGACAAAATTCGTCAAAAAGTGGAGTCAAATCCGGGCGTTATTTTCATGAAAGGCACCCCGCAATTGCCTCAATGTGGCTTTTCTGCGCGTGCTTCTCAGGCGCTGGCTGCTTGTGGTGAGTTTGCTTTTGTCAACGTTTTCGAAGATCCAGATATCTATCACAATCTACCTCAGTATGCCAATTGGCCCACCTTTCCGCAGATCTATATCAATGGGGAATTGATTGGGGGTTGTGATATTACTCTGGAATTGTATCAGCAGGGCGAATTGCAAAAGATGGTAAAAGAGGCGGTTAGCAAGGAATAGTTCCCGTTAATTAACCCAGATTTTTTTCTCGCGCAGATTCAGCGCTTGTGCGGCCGCCGTAGAGGGTTAATGAAAAATCTGGGTTTAGCGCCAACACGGCTGCCGATGGTCAACATGACGCCAATGTTCGGCAGCCCTGTCTTTTATTTCCCCAGTCGCCAGGCTATCGGCTGTCCAGCATAAAACGGCACGATTTCCCCGCCGTCGAAGGGATAGCTATCAGGCAACGTCCAGGTTTGCTTGCTTAAAGTAAGCGTGGTGCTGTTGCGTGGCAGGCGGTAAAAATCGGCGCCATAGAAACTTGCAAAACCCTCCAATTTATCCAGGGCGTTTGCACGGTCAAAAATCTCTGCGTATAACTCGATCGCTGCCGGTGCGCTAAATACCCCGGCGCAGCCGCAAGCCGTCTCTTTGGTGTCGCGACGGTGTGGGGCACTGTCGGTACCTAAGAAAAATTTCGGATTGCCGCTGGTTGCAGCAGCTACTAATGCTTGCCGATCGCGCTCGCGCTTCAAAATTGGCAAGCAGTAATAGTGGGGACGTATGCCACCGGCGAGCATATCGTTACGGTTGAGCAGTAGGTGGTGTGCGGTAATGGTTGCCGCGAGAGTAGCGGGTGCCTTCAGGATAAAATCGACGGCCGCTTGCGTCGTAATATGTTCTAAGACAATACGTAAGGCCGGGAATCTTTCCACTAGGGGCGCGAGTTCCTGTTCCAGGAATACGGTTTCGCGTTCAAAGATGTCAACCTGTGAAGTGGTCACTTCGCCATGAATAAGCAGTGGCAACCCCAATTTTTCCATACTATCAAGCGTTGCGTAGACGTGGCGCAAGTTAGTAACGCCCGCCGCAGAATGTGTCGTCGCGCCAGCGGGATAAAGTTTGATGCCATGTATCTGGCCGCTTGCTTTGGCTGTCTCAATCTCTTCTGGCGGGGTATCGTCGGTCAGATAGAGGGTCATCAACGGTTCAAATTCTAAACCTTTGGGCACCTGCGCCAAGATGCGTTTGCGGTAAGCTTGTGCGTGTAGTGTAGTGATAATAGGTGGCTTTAAATTCGGCATAATGATAGCCCGCGCAAAGCGAGTCGCCGTTGGCGGAACGGTGGTTTCTAATGCTGCATCGTCGCGAACGTGTAAATGCCAATCGTCTGGGCGTGTTATCGTAAGTTGCATCGCGTATTGATATCCTACACTTAGTCTAAGGAGTAATGCTTCACTTGCTGCCGTAATTATGCGGTCAGAGAAGGAGAAATGCCATGCTGATATTGCGCCCTGCTGGCGAACGCGGAAACTCGGATCTGGGCTGGTTGAAAAGCCATTTTTCTTTTTCCTTTGCCGACTATTTCGATTCCGAGCATATTCAGTTTTCTAGCTTGCGTGTCCTCAATGAAGACCGGATTGCGCCGGCTACAGGATTTCCCGCTCATTCCCACAGCGACATGGAAATTGTCACGTACATAATGCAAGGTGCGATAAAGCATCGCGACAGCATGGGCAATAGTTTCGTGATTCGCGGCGGCGAGGTGCAACGTATGAGCGCCGGTACGGGGATTACGCACAGCGAGTTCAATGCGTCAGATACAGAGCCTGCGCACTTTGTGCAAATCTGGATTTTACCTAATCAGCGCGGCCTTGAACCTTCTTATGAACAGAAGTATTTTGACACCGCACATAAGCGTCAGCGTTGGTGCTTGATCGCATCGCCTGATGGTCATGACGGGTCTTGTATAATACATCAAGACACGCTGATTCAGTGCTCTATTTTGCTGCCGGGCGAAACAATTTCCTACTCCATAAATCTCAAAAGGCGTTGTTATATTCAGGTGTTACGGGGTGAGGTGCAGGTGAGTGATCAGCGCGTGAGTGTGGGCGATGGATTACGCCTCGAAGGTGAAACAGGTGTAACCATTGTCGCGCATCAAGAGTCGGAAATTCTTTTGTTTGATTTACCGTAACAGGCGCCCTCGCTACGATTCCAACTGCCTTTTTTAGGTTGAACCCAGATTTTCGATTAGCCTCGTAGCGAGGGTGCGTAAGGTACTGAAGATGGGCGAGAAAAGATGAAAAACAGTCGGAGGCGTAGTCACTCTACGGTGACAGACTGTTTTTCATCTTTTCTCGCGCAGATTCAGTGCTTTGCGCGGCCACAGTAGAGTGCTAATGGAAAATCTGGGTTGAAGTGTAATGTGGGTCACATCGCGTCTAAAATTGTATCGTTAGCCTGCCGATAAGGATTAGTAACTCAATCGGGGTGATTTCGCATGCAGTCTAAAAAGGTAAAAGCAGCACGATTGTTATCCGATGCGTCCCCAGTAGCGGCGCGGGGTGGTTTCGAGCACGATTCCAGCGCCAATACGAAGATGGAAAAGAATAGTGGATGGAATCTGTCTGTGACTGAAAGTACATCGCCGCTGCAGTTGCACCTTCAAGCCCTCATTAACAATGCGGCAGAGGGCGGGCCATCCGTTTCCGATTTTTTATTACGCCTCGATGCGTCGGGGGTAAATATATCAGTCAATATTGCTAAGACACGCCGCATTTCAGGTATATCGTACGCGTTTGGCGGCACGCTTGTGCGTGGCAATGAATTGGGCAAGGCCTATAGCTGGACTGGAATTCAAAAACACCTTGGCGTCAGTTACGATGATGCGCGAGATTTTGCAGTCTTGGAAAAAAAACGTGGCGAGGCGGTGTTGCCTAACGTTGCGGCTGATGCCACCGCTGCGCCGCCAGACTTAGCCAAACTCATTTCGCTGATGACGGCGTTGGATAACGATGCGCACGATTTGCTCGATCAAGCAGTGCAGGAACGCCAACTGGCCGCCAAGAAAGTGGAGATGGCGCTAGACGATGCTAAACGCCATGCCGTGAATGCTATAAGTCAGGTGGCGGCGCAATCGGAACGTGCGATGCAGACCATTATTGCTGCAAGTAAAACGATTGATACCGCTGCGTTGCGCATGAAGCAGGAAGTCTTTTGGATTGCGATTATTGTAGCGTTAGTGGCTGGCTTAGGCTCAGCGTTGGTGACGGGACTATTGATGTCGCAACAAACCGAGAAGCAGTTGCAGCGTTTTTATCAGGGCATAAATCCGCCGGCAACGAGTAAACAAGAAAATGGCACTGGAAAAGTGAGCGCAACAACGCAGGTGATACGGACTAAATAGCTTTTTATGAATGCCTTTTTTAGGTTCAATGTTGCCACGGTGCGTTAGGCTTTATCGTAGTGCATGCGTCGTGGCCAAAAAGCTGCACTGACAGCACCGAATATGGCACCGTACAAATGGGCGTCGACGAGCACTTTACCGCCAGCCAACTGTTCTGATCCTGGGGTCGGGCCGACGGTTTGTTCCCATGCAAGCTTTGCAATAAATCCCATTAGCAACAAAATTTCCATGCGATTGCCTACGCGAATGCTCGCAATAAGTCCGGCGCTAAACATGCCGTGGAGGATACCAGAAAGCCCCACATACCAAGCTACTTCGGGGTTGAAAAGTAGTAAACCGATACTTACAGCCAACGCATTGATCAACGTTATGACAATCCACCCCCCAAGACGAAACAGATGCTGGAACAATGCCCAGATTAGGGCCAGTCCCGCAATATTCATCATCAAATGAGTCCATGTCAGGTGTACTAGATGGCCGCTAAATAAGCGCCAGAGTTGACCCTGCCGTATTTCGTCACGCCCATACTGCAACCAGTTCGCGGCGGGTTCCCCGAGCCACGCTATGAGCAATGAAATGGTGCTCAGGATCAGAGGAAATAGGCTGATTTTAATTATGCTTGGTAGTTTGCGCATGCTTAATTCGGCTGCTCATCTAAGTACTGGCTGATGCGTTCGCGTAGGCAAGTAAATTGAGCTTCGTCTTTTAGCATCTGATGATTTTTGTCGACAAGAAAGAAAATATCCTCAACGCGAGCGCCAAACGTGGCGATCTTCGCATTTTGAACGCCAACTCCGCACTCAACTAAGGCCCGTCCAACCCGTGACAGCAAGCCAGGCCGATCAACCGTTATAAGTTCCATCACAGTGCGTTGATTGGCTATATCAGTACTGAATGCAATTTCAGTGGGTATGGAAAAATGTCTTAGGCGTCGATGTTGCCGCCGACTGTTATGGACACCGATAGTATCCATATGCGTCAAATCATGACGCAGTTTTGTAATAATTTCGTCAATTCGATAGCGGCTAGTGATTGGCTCCCCGGAATCTTCGAGGACAATAAACGTGTCTAAGGCGAAGCCACTATGCGATGTGATAATGCGTGCATCAAAAATGGTGAGACCCAATTGATCGAGTGCTTTGGTGATGGTAGCGAAGATACGTTCCTGGTCTGCAAGATAAATAAAATTCTCCGTGCCACCGCGCAGCGTTTCCTCGCGAACCAACACAACCGGATAATCGGTCGCCTGACAGTCGACGATAGCTTGTGTATGCCACGCAATTTCATCGGCGGAATGACGCAGGAAATAGTCGTCGCTGAAATTTCGCCACACCAAATCAATGTCTGATCCAGCGATGGCGTAGTGTTTTAATAACTCACGCGCCTGGTCTTGCAATTCGCGAATTCGATCGGCTTTGTCAATTGGGTTTTCCAAGCCGCGGCGAAGCGCCCGTTTGGTACTGCTATAAAGTTCGCGCAGTAAAGCATCTTTCCAACTATTCCATAAACTAGGACTGGTCCCACAGATATCAGCCACGGTTAGCAAGTACAGATAATCGAGGTGGATCTGATCACTAACCTGGAGAGCGAAAGTG
>JANPPH010000056.1:0-11572 GCA_031428395.1 Gammaproteobacteria bacterium | reverse complement strand
ACCGGGCATATTTACGAGCCGTTGCGCAACAAAGTGCTGGGCATGGTGTTTGAAAAATCTTCGACGCGTACGCGGGTGTCGTTTGAAGCGGCGATGGCACAATTTGGCGGACATGCCATCTTTCTTTCGCCGCGCGACACGCAACTGGGACGTGGCGAACCACTTGAAGATACCGCGCGGGTTCTTTCGCGTATGGTCGACATTATTACCATCCGTACTTACGAGCACGAAAAACTTGAACGCTTTGCACAATATTCTCGCGTACCGGTGATCAATGCCTTAACGGATCGTACCCATCCCTGCCAATTGTTAGCCGATATGCAGACCTTTTTCGAACATAGGGGCGACATCAAAGGCAAAACAGTGGCATGGATCGGCGACGGTAATAATATGTGCCATGCTTATATCCAAGCAGCACATCAATTTGAATTTTCTTTGCGCATCGCGTGCCCTAAAGGCTACGCCCCCGATGAACAAGTGCTAGCCGACCACCAAGACCGTGTCGTATTACTGCATGATCCATACTTCGCGGCAAAAAACGCCGATCTAATCGTCACCGATGTTTGGGCCAGTATGGGTCAGGAAGAGGAGCAACAAGCACGTACGCACGCCTTCAGTGAATTCCAAGTAACCCCTAGCATTATGGCTTGCGCAAAAAAAGATGTCTTGTTTATGCATTGTTTGCCCGCCCACCGCGGCGAAGAAGTCGCAACTGAAGTGTTGGAAGGTACGCAGAGTGTTGTGTGGGATGAAGCTGAAAACCGTTTGCATACGCAAAAGGCCTTGTTGGAATTTTTACTCCGCGCATGATTCATTCTCAATTTGCCGCCCAACAAATCATGCCCAACAACCTGCTTGAAGTCAGGGACATTGAGTGCCGTTACGGCCAACATCCTGTAGTGCAAAACTTCTCCATGCATGTCGGCAAGGGCGCTTTAGTCTGTCTTCTCGGACCCAGCGGCTGTGGCAAAACGACCGTTTTGCGCGCTATCGCAGGCTTCGAACCGGTGGTTGCGGGCGAAATTGTATTGCGCGGCATCACTGCGTCGCGCGCCAGTTATACGCTAGCTCCGGAAAAGCGCCGTTTAGGCATGGTATTCCAAGACTATGCCTTGTTTCCCCACATGGATGTCAGCGCTAACATCGGTTTCGGATTGCGTGGCATGTCGGCCGCGGCCAAACGCGACACCACCGAACGACTGTTGCATACGGTAGGGTTAAACGGCTTCGGCGAACGTTTCCCACATGAATTATCCGGTGGGCAACAACAGCGCGTAGCCTTAGCACGCGCCCTCGCCGCCCGGCCTGACCTTATCCTAATGGATGAGCCCTTCTCGAATTTAGACGTCGATTTGCGTGAACGGATCGGGCTGGAAGTGCGCGATATTTTAAAGAGCGAAGGCATTGCGTCTATTCTTGTCACCCATGACCAGCAAGAAGCGTTCGTCCTCGCCGACATGGTGGGCATCATACATCAAGGTCGCATTGTGCAATGGGACACGCCGATTAATCTGTATCACGAACCGAGTACGCGCTTTGTGGCAGATTTCATTGGTCAGGGAGTATTTTTAAAAGGCCGCCTCAAAGCACCAGACAGTGTTGAAACAGAAGTCGGCCTCATACAAGGAGATCGCGCTTACACCTGGCCTACCGGTTCGAATGTCGATGTATTGCTGCGCCCCGACGACATTTTGCCCGACCCAGACAGCCACCTACGCGGAGAAATTGTCCAAAAGGCCTTTCGCGGTGCATCTATCCTCTACAGCATCAAACTACCCACGGGGTGCAAAGTGCTTTCCGTTTTCCCCAGTCACTTTGATCATCGCGTCGGGGAACATGTGGGCGTGCGCATCGCCGCGCAACATTTGATTGCGTTTTTGCATAGCGGCGACGACAGCGTTTAACCCAGATTTTCCATTAGCGCTCGTAGCGAGGGTGCGCAAGGTGCTGAAGAGGGGCGAGAAAAGATGAAAAACAGTCGGAGGCGTAGTCACTCTACGGTGACAGACTGTTTTTATTCTTTTCTCGCGCAGATTCAGTGCTTTGTGCAGCCGCAGTAGAGCCTAATGGAAAATCTGGGTTTAACCCAGATTTTCCATTAGCGCTCGTAGCGAGGGTGCGCAAGGTGCTGAAGAGGGGCGAGAAAAGAAGAAAAACAGTCGGAGGCGTAGTCACTCTACGATGACAGACTATTTTTCTTCTTTTCTCGCGCAGACTCAGTGCATGTGCAGCCGCAGTAGAGTGCTAATGGAAAATCTGGGTTTAAGTGAAGGTGATAGCGGGTAACAACGCAAAGGACGATTAAGAGTTAATTCCGTGCGGATAAATCTGCGTTGACTACGTTTTCAGGAAGAAAGCGAAAATCTATTGATTCATGCTCAATATTTGAACTGGATTGAAAAGGCAAGGTATGCGATTTCAAATAGCCACCTTGCGTAAGCGCCAACTCGCTGCATAACAGCTCAAGCGGTTTAGGATGATCAATGGCATTGCCTTGAGCGTAATCCACTCCCATCAACTTAAGCCGGTCAAAGATACCCTGATCTTCGACGAATTCAGCGACCGTTTTTAAACCCATCAAATGACCAATCTGATTCACAGACTCCACCATGGCAAAATTGACGGGGTCTTGGAGCATGGTTTTAACAAAGCTCCCATCAATTTTTACATAATCGACAGGAAGCATTTTTAGGTAAGAAAAAGAACTGAGGCCACTGCCGAAATCATCAAGGGAAAACTTACATCCCATGCTCTTCAACAAGGCAATAAAACGCATGGCGCGACCAAGGTTAGCAATCGCTGCGGTTTCCGTAATTTCGAAACACAGCATCTCGGGCGGCACGCCCGTTTTATCTAATTGATTGATAATAAAATTGAGAAAATGATCGTCGCATAGAGATTGGCCTGACAGGTTTATGGCAAACCTCATTCGCGCTGCGGTGAACAAATCTATGTTTGGCTGGATGAATTGGAAAGCGGCGCGCGTTACCCAGCGGTCGATTCTCGGCATCATGTGGTAGCGCTCGGCTGCAGGAATAAACGACATAGGCGTGATTTCATTGCCAAAATCATCGCGCATTCTCAATAAAATTTCACAATGTCGGAAATCTTCACCGACATCCAACAAACCTACTACGTTCTGGTAGTACAGGTAAAAGCGCTCTTGTTCGAAGCTTCGACGAATTCGATGCACCCATTGCATTTGCCCTTGGCGTTCGTGGAATGCTGCATCATCGGATTGATAAATATAGACCCGATTGCGTCCTTGCTCTTTTGCCACATAGCACGCTGAATCAGCCGAGCTAAGCACATCTGTTAAGCTACCGCTGTGGGCGTCTATGGATACCACTCCGACGCTCACGCCCAACCCGAACAGCTTGCCCTGCCATACAAAGCGATAGTCCTTTACTGCCTTGCATAAACCGTCAATTATCCCTCGCGCTTCACTCACTTTGGAATTAGCAATCAACAAACCAAATTCATCGCCACCTAAACGGCCAAACACATCGGTGGGGCGTACTAAAAGCTGTAACTGTTGCGCCAGCTGTTTGAGCAAATTATCGCCTGCGATGTGGCCGCAGGTATCGTTGACAATTTTGAATTGATCTAAATCCAAATAACACAAGACATGACACTGATCGGAGGTTTGGGCTTCATCCAGACTCTTGCTTAGTCGCTTTTCAAACTCATAACGATTAATCAAACCGGTTAACGCGTCATGGCTCGCCTGAAACGCCATTTGCTTTACTAATTGGCGCATTTCAGTCCTATCACGAAAAACGCCCACCACACCAATCACCTCACGTTGGCGATTACGCAGCGGTGAAAGCCTCATTTCCACATGATATTGTTTTTCACCATTGCGACGCACGAGCATAGTAGATTCTGGCAGCAACACACTGCGACCTTGAGCTAAACAGGTGGCGACAAAATCAGCAATAGGCTCTTGGTTCACATCATCAATAAGGCTTAAAACATCTAACAAGTGCCTGCCGCGCGCCAGCGATAATTTCCAGCCAGTCAACTGGCACGCCACGGGATTTAAATATTCAATATTCCCCGCAACATCAGTGGTAACGACGCCATCGGCAATCGATTCCACGGTCACTTGCGCCCGCTCTTTTTCGCGATGCAGCGCCTCATCTAATTGTTTGCGACTTGTTACATCGCGGCTAATCCCGCGATAACCGAGAAAAGAACCATTGGCGTGAAAAAATGGCATGGCACTACATTGCAATACAACGCGTTGACCTTTTTTGTGAGCCAATATGTGCTCTACGGAATCTATGGGCGGGTGGTCGCTCGCATTACAAAGATTCTGAACCTCGGCTTTCGATTGATCCATGTGTAAAAAATTGTGGAGACGTTTACCCACAAATTCTTCGGACATATAACCGAGCAAGGCTTCCACCTGTGGGCTTACGTAGGTAAAAAAACCCTTGTCATCAACTTCCCACACAACGTCGTGGGTCGTTTCCACCAGATTTCGAAAGCGGTCTTCGCTTTGACCCAGCACCAATTCCGCGCGACAACGCTCGTGCGCTTCGCGCTCTAGCGCCAGCTTTGCCTGGCCGATTTTGCGATTGAGTTTAGCCATGTGTGTAATCACCAAGGCCATCGCCCCAATGGGTACTAGGCTCAATAACAACCACTGCCAATATTGTCGCAGCACACTTTCAAAGGAAACGTATTCAGGCTGTTGATCAGGACGTGAATTTAACTCCTGAAGCGACTTCTGAGGGTACTTTATGGCCGCAAGAGAAACCTCCGGCCATATTGCTAGGGGTCTTTCTACATCTGCTGTGGTAACACCGACTCGGACCGTAGCGCCGAATACCATCGTCGCGCACATGAACAGCAGCAGTCCGGTCAACATGATTGAAAGCCGTCCAACCATAACGATCACCTCACCCTTTCACCTACCGTTCATGCGGATCGGCTCGGCACACCATTTCTCCATCCCACATGGATAGACATCACTCAGACCCGCCGTCGCGTATAAATTGGCATTCGCGCCGATGCGCACGTCACAGTGACGCTTTCCAACACGACATTTGCGACCTTCACCACAACGTGCGGGCAGGAAAAATGAGGGAAATTTGTGGTTCATATAGGCAAAAGCGCGAGCGCCTTTACGCCGAATCCACTGTCCAAAACATATCTCAAATTTTGCATGCTACGCGTTCGCAGTAGGTTTCTGTAGCGGTTCGGCTGAACATTCGACTCTAGATCTAACCAAAGTGGCAGACGTAATCGACGAGGTCTTCGACTTCTATTTCAAAATGCGAATTGGCTGGAACAGAGAAGGAATCACCTTCTGCGTAATCGACCCAAGCCTGGTCATCCGCAAACTTTACGCGGCAACGTCCTTGAGTGATGTCGACAGTTTCTGGTGCTTGAGTGCTAAAACGGTAGGTGCCCGGCAACATTACGCCGAGCGTTTTCATTTCGCCTGCGGGTGTAATGACAGAGCGACTAGTGACTTTGCCATCAAAATAGACATTGGCTTTATGCTTAACGGTAACGTTGTTAAATTCCATTTTCTTGTCCCTAGTGTTCGTTGCTACTTCTACCTACCTTCCTTGGCGTTATCATAGCTCATCCTCGGCGTGCAAAAAACCTATTTTCTAGTGTGTAATTTATATCGCTTCGGCTGCTAAATTTCCCTTACTCACTTCGCTTGATATTTCTTGGCCGCAAGCCGCATGCGCAAGGCATTAAGCTTGATAAATCCACCGGCGTCGGCTTGATTGTACGCCCCTGCATCATCTTCAAACGTCGCAATAGTGGCATCAAAAAGATTATCAGTCGCCGAGTCACGTCCAACCACTGTAACATTGCCCTTATACAGTTTAATGCGCACTACGCCATTTACAGTCACTTGCGATGCGTCAATCATGGTCTGCAACATTTTGCGTTCTGGCGACCACCAATAGCCGTTATAGATCAAGCTTGCGTAACGCGGCATTAACTCATCTTTAAGATGCGCCACCTCGCGGTCTAGCGTTATCGACTCAATAGCGCGGTGCGCTTTGAGCATGATGGTACCCGCTGGCGTTTCGTAACAGCCGCGTGATTTCATGCCTACATAACGGTTCTCAACAATATCCGCGCGCCCAATACCATTCGCGCCACCGAGCTTATTTAAAGCGGCCATGACCTGCGCAGGACTCATGTTCTGGCCGTCGATCGCGACAATATCACCTTTGCTATACGTGAGTTCTACGGCCACAGGCTGATCGGGAGCCTTCTCGGGTGATACGGACCAACGCCACATGCCTTCCTCTGGCTCCAGCGCTGGATTTTCGAGCTGGCCGCCTTCATAGGAAATATGCAACAGATTGGCATCCATCGAATAGAGTGATTTGCCGGCTTTGCGCTCAACTGGAATGCCGTGTTGGTCGGCATATCCGAGCAATTTGTCGCGCGATGTGAGATCCCATTCGCGCCACGGCGCAATCACACGCACTTCGGGCATCAAGGCATAGTAGCCGAGCTCGAAACGTACTTGATCATTACCCTTACCCGTGGCCCCATGTGAAACCGCATCAGCGCCGGTTTGGCGGGCGATCTCGATTTGGCGCTTGGCGATAAGTGGCCGCGCAATAGAGGTGCCAAGCAGATATTCGCCCTCATAAATTGCGTTGGCGCGAAACATGGGGAAAACAAAATCGCGCGCAAATTCCTCGCGCAGATCATCGACAAAAATTTGTTTGACGCCCATTAATTTGGCTTTAGCGCGCGCGGGCTCAAGCTCTTCACCTTGGCCGATGTCGGCGGTGAAGGTGATCACTTCACAGTGATAATTATCTTGTAGCCATTTTAAAATTATCGAGGTATCGAGCCCGCCAGAATAGGCTAATACGACTTTTTCAATGCTCATAATGTGTTTCCTAAAAACGTGATGTGCGCCCTACCGACGAGAACAATTACTTCGGACTTGCCAGAGTTTGGGTCTTGGCCATCTTCTCGCTTCGGCGCAGACGCGACAACAAGCGTCGTGCCATTTCACCAAACATTTCGGTTTGCGTTGGATGTGGATGAATTGCTCGCGCGACCTGGTCGAGCGTAAGCTCGGCCGACACCATCATCACTGCTTCGCCTATTAAGGTGTCCGCGTGATCGGCCAAAAAATGCACGCCAATAATGCGGCGCGTTTTCTTGTCGGCAACCATTTTGATCAGCCCGTGAGTCTCATGATTGATCATTGCTTTGGCATCGATGCTTAATGGCACTTTGACTTCCACCGCGTCAATCCCCTTAGCTTTTGCTTGCTCCACGGATAAACCAACAAAGGCCGCTTGCGGACGCGTGAAAATTACGCCGCAGTCTTTGTCCTCGTTGTATTGTAAGTCTTCACCGAGGATGGTTGCAGCCGCGATGCGGCCTTGCTGCCCGGCAGTATGCGCGAGCATGTAGCCGCCGATAACATCGCCCACCGCGAACACGTGAGGCACATTGGTACGGCAACGCGCGTCGGCTTTGATGATCGAACCCTCTACGCTAACCCCAGCATTTTGCAATCTCAATGGATCGATGACAGGTCGTTTACCCGTTGCCATCAATACGATATCGCAATTGACGCTTTGAGCCTTGCCCTCTGCGTCCTGATACTGCACCAGCATATCGCCTGGTACACCCTTGATCTCCTGGATCTTTGCGGAAATATTTATGCGTAAGCGCGGGTCTTCAACCAAAATCGCCGTAAGCGCTTTTGCAATGTCGGCCTCAACTTCCATCAATATGCGGTCGCGCGCTTCGAGTAACGTCACTTGCGTGCCAAAATCCTGGAAGATTTGCGCCATTTCCAAGCCAATCGCGCCGCCGCCAATGATGACCATGTCTTTCGGCACTGCGGATAAACCCCAAATAGTATCCGAGGTCAAAACGCCCTTGCTCTCAACGCCTTGTAGCGCACCAGGGATAGGTGGCACGAACGGCGGTGCGCCTGTGGCGATGACTGCGCAACCAAACGTGATGTACTCGCCCTTAGCACTATCGCCAGGTTTAGCACGCTCATGGCGCTCGCTGCTATTGCCAGAGGTGTCAATAAACAAACGATGATCGGTTTCAAACGAGGCAAAGCCTTGGATAATTTTGATTTTGACACCGGTATCAGTTTTGAACGCCATGTCGCCGCGCGTTTCCAATATCCCGCGACGGGTCTTTTCAAGCGCTTGCCAATCCAAACTCGCGTTGTTTGTGCCTTGCACGCCTAAGTGCCCATCGTGGCTGCGGTCGCGCATACGATCCGCTGCGGCGCGCCATGCTTTGGACGGAATGCAACCCCGCCACAGGCATTCGCCACCCGGCAGGGGCGCATCATTAATCATAGCCACTTTAACGCCATGTTCGGCCAATTCGCGAGCGCAGTCTTCCCCGCCAGGGCCACCGCCAATGACTACGACGTCATAATCCCAGTTGCCTTCGGGAATCGCGGAACCGCCACTGCCTAGCCATTCGGGTTGCTCGATAAAACCTTTAAGGGTGTTGAGATACATCGCCACCTCGGCGCCGTTCACAACGCGGTGATCGGCCGTGATGGTCAACGGCATGCCTTCTGCACCCGATGCCGAAATTGCCAAGATAGCTGCGGTGCCGGGAGTCGGAATGGCGTCGAAATACTTCACACCCAACATACCCATATTGGAGATCATAAATGTCGGGTTGGTGAACTCTTCAGGTTTTAGGCGTCGCTTGCGCGCGCGCTCGAGGAGTTGCGTCCAGTTCTCAGCAAGTTCCTTAACGCCGCGTGATTCGCAATGCCGCAATACCGGCACGACCAGACCTCCATCTTCGGCCGCCACTGCCATGCCGATATCCACCTGATCGCGTTCGACGAGCTTGTCTACCGGCTGGTAACACCAATTCATCGTAGGGTGTTTTTTCATTGCCAAGGCGCAGGCTTTGGCAATGGCGACCGTGACTGAAATCGACTTTTTCTTCGCCGCTTTGATCAATGCCTCAGGCTTAGCGTTCACCATGACGCGGAAGGTGGGCATGGTGAGCGATGCCGTCATAGAATGGCTCACTGCGCGTTCCATCGCCGTCATCTGACGGCCGGCGCCAGGCACTTGGACTTGTGGCATGGCGTGGGCGGGGGTTGGTTGAACCAGTTCCGCAGGACGGGCAATCGGTTGGGCGTAACGCACATCTTGGGCAACGATAACGCCCTGGGGGCCGCTGCCTTTCACGGTATTTAGATTGACCTGCAACGCGCCTGCAAGTTTTCGCGCAAAAGGGGTGGCGTTTTTGTTGTCAGGCCGTGGCGCAGGTGGCGCATCACTGGTAAGTAAGTGCGGGGTAAAAGGTTTTTGTCCTGGGGTAGGATGGGCTCCCGCTAAGCGGTGACGCGGATCTTGGTGTGATGGGCTGGTGACGTCATCAGAAGGCGCAGCAGCGACTTGGCGCATTCCCTGCTTCACTTGCTTGGCTTGCTCCACCAAATAGCCTAGCGGGCTTCCTACGAGCACTACGCTATCCACCGACGCCAGGGGGCCGGACAGATAGCCTTCGCGGAAAACTTCCACATCCATAATGGCCTTGTCGGTTTCAACTTGAGCCACCACATCGCCGCGCTCGACCTTATCACCCGGCGATTTTTGCCAACTCACTACAACGCCTTCGCTCATGGTATCTGAGAGCTGCGGCATTTTAATCACATTAACCACGCCATCAGGTTCATCGCTGGCGACAATTGCGACAACCGCAGCGGGCGCCTGTGAGGCATGCGCGGCAGCGGCGGCGCTGACAGGCACATCGCCCTGTTGCACTTCCGCGCTGCTATTCACTAAGTAGGCGATCGCCTGGCCAACTGCTACCACGCCGTTGGCGGGCGCAAGCGGTCCAGACAAAAACCCCTCGCGAAATACTTCGACATCCATGATCGCCTTGTCAGTTTCAACGGTGGCGACGATATCCCCGCGCGCCACCTTATCACCGATGTTTTTTTCCCAACTCACGACCACGCCTTCAGTCATCGTGTCGGAAAGTTGGGGCATTTTTATTACATAGGGTTGTGGCATGAATCTTTCCGCTTTATTTTTTACTGCAAACAAAACTAATCGCTAGATTGCGCTACTTCGCTTTACCGAGCATTTTAAGCACCGCGGCGACCACTTCTGCTGGATTAGGAATCGCCGCCTTGTCCAATCGCCAGTTGTAAGGAATCGGCACATTACGCGCTGATACGCGAACGGGCGCAGCATCTAACTCGAAAAAACATTCTTCGTTGATGATCGCCATCACTTCCGCGCCAACACCTACCGGTGCTTCGGCTTCTTCGACGATGATCGCGCGATGGGTCTTGGTGACGGACTGCGCAATGCCAACGCGATCTAAAGGGCTTAACGAATACAGGTCAACGATTTCGACTTCGATGCCATGTTCTTTGGCTAAGGTTTGTGCCGCATTGAGGCACCAGTGCACAGAAATGTTATACGCAAATAGCGTTACATCGCGGCCTGGGCGCGTGACTTCAGAACCTTCCAAGGGATGGAAAAATTCCTGATCAGGCACTTCGCCCTTCATGTTGTACATATACTCGTGCTCATTGATGAACACTGGATCGTTGCAGCGCACCGCTGACTTGAGCAAACCATAGGCTTGTTTAGGGTTGGACGGCGTGACGACACGCAAACCAGCAATACCCATAAACACCTTTTCCATGCGCGCCGAATGTTGGGCGCCTAGCTGGTGGGCCGTACCACCGGGTGAGCGAATCACCACTGGAGCTTGCAATTGTCCGCCTGACATATAACGCACTTTGGCGGCGGAATTCGCGATTTGATCCAGCGCCAGCCAAGCAAAATTTACCGACATGATTTCGATAATCGGACGTACACCAGTGAACGAGGCGCCAATGCCTAAACCGGTGTAGCCGTTTTCTGAAATCGGCGTATCCATGACCCGTTCTGGCCCGTATTTGTCGTACAAACCTTGCGTGGCTTTGTAGGTACCACCGACAACGCCAATATCCTCGCCCATACAAATAACTAACGGGTCGTTGGCCATCTCTTCGTCGTGAGCACGGCGCACTGCTTCCCAAAACATCATTTCAGCCATTAACGCATACTCCCGCGCACATAAGGGTCGTTCTCTGCCAACACGTATTTCTCCAATTCTTCGACGCGAGGTTCCGGCGATTCCTCAGCGAACTTGATCACCTCATTTTCGATTTCATCCAACACTTGCTTGTCGAGCAATTTGTAGTCTTCCTCGGTGATTTCCTTCGCCGCCACCAAACGATCGCGAAGAATGATAATCGGGTCGCGTTTGCCCCACATGCGCTCTTCGTCTTTAGCGCGATACGCATTGGAGTCCGACATGGAGTGACCGCGATAGCGATAGGTCATCAATTCGAGAAAATACGGTCCCTTGCCTGAGCGTACATGGTCAACAGCCGTTTTGGCCGCAGCGTACACCGCCTCAATATCCTGACCGTCAGCCTGCGCCGAAGGAATGTTATAGGCGCTGACACGCTTGTATTGTTCGACCACTGCCGTTGAGCGGTCAATACGCGTACCGATTCCATATAGATTATTCTCGCAGACATACAATACCGGCAAATTCC
>JANPPH010000055.1:0-4732 GCA_031428395.1 Gammaproteobacteria bacterium | reverse complement strand
AGTAATAGCAAAATCCTTCTAAGTGATCGAAGCCAGCATTGGATTGACTGCATAATGCAATGCTTAAGTCCTGACAATTTACATTTCGCGCCAAAACACTTCAGGGCGGTTAACTTTTTCCGCATGGCGTTGTGCAAGCCTAATATAGGATTATTTTAACGATTTCAGAAAGTTATGCAAGCGGCTGTTAAACACTTTACCTAATCACAACAATCCGTTGAGCGGCACCAACGGTGGCGTAACCATGGGAATTTCAATATACTGCTACATCGCATTAGGCTCCCATCGTCTAGCGGCCTAGGACACTGCCCTCTCACGGCGGGAACCGGGGTTCGAACCCCCGTGGGAGCGCCATTTAGCGAGTAAAGACTTCACGCCACCAATTCGGCGTCGCGGACAGCACCTCGCCTGAACGGTAGAGTTCGTTGGCCAATTCCAGCCCTGTCATTCCCGCATCAGTCTTAATCACGAAAATATTCGCACCGGTAGGCAGTTGTTGCAAAACTTGCAACTGGCGCAGACCTGCCCAGGCATCAATTTGCTCACGGCTCCAATCCGGCTTGAAAGTCACAATAATATTTCCCGGCAATGCCATGCGTGGGCCATTTAAGGAGAAGCCGCGATGGAATACGGGTGAATAGTTGCCGCCGTTGCTAGAAGCGCTCAATGATTTAAGCGTAGGGACTGCTGCGACCTCAATCGACCAAATGCGTGCGCCGCCTATCACCTTCTTTAGCTTGGCCTGGGGCGCTAAGGCCTTTAAGGCCTTACCAGGTTGTGCAGTGGAAGCCCGGCTAAATTCAACAACCTCATGACCACTCATCCAAACTGATTGCTCACGGGGGCCGTCGTACCACACGATAGGCGACCCTTTGGGCTGCTGACTATCGAGGCCTTTGCTATAGCTCTCGCTCATAGCAAAGCATGCAAGCAGGAAGCCTAAGGCCCAAAGTCCTTGACGGCGCAGTCGCGTAAAAAAATTTCGCAACACGAACGGTTTTGGCGTTTTGTCGCTCAGCGTCGAAAATAGTGGGTCACAGCAGGATTTAACGGGGGTTTCGCCTAAGGGGTATAGCGTGTTTTGTTTTGCGCTCATCTTGAAAGGAATGACTCCGATGCTAGACTAAGTGGCCCAACCCTGCCCTTTCGGACACCCACATTATGGATGATAATCACGACCAAAACACGATTTTTGTGTTGTTTGGTGCAACCGGCGATCTTGCATGGCGCAAAATTGTCCCCGCCTTATTCAGACTCTTCTGCAACACCAAATTGCCGCAACGATTTCTTCTGTTATGCGTAGGCCGCCAGAGCATGACAGAGCGAGCTTTAAGCGAACGCTTCAGGGAAAGCGCCGCTGCCCGCGCCCATGGCACATTTGCGAATGATGATTGGCAGCGTTTTTCAGAACTAATTCGCTATTTGAGCGCAGACGTCAGTGTCGAAAAAGCCTATGCCGATCTTGCTCAATTTATCCATCAACAAGAACAGCAGTGGACGCAAACAAGCCAACTGTTGTTTTACTTTTCCATGCCATCCACTTTCTTCTCACCCATTGTCGAAGGCTTGGGCGGCGTCAAACTCAACCGCAATGATGCCGTTGTTGTGGTGGAAAAACCCATCGGCCACGACCTGCAAAGTTTCCGTGACATCGACAATACATTGAAACATTTTTTTACAGAGGAGCAGATTTTTCGAATTGATCATTTCCTCGGCAAAGAGACAGTGCAAAACATTTTCGCCATGCGCTTTGGCAACCCCATCTTTGAACCCATTTGGAATCGCCGATATGTCGACCACGTAGCCATCACGGTTGCTGAAACCTTAGGCGTAGAACGCCGCGCAAGCTACTACGAGCATGCGGGCGCGTTGCGCGATATGGTGCAAAATCATTTACTCCAGTTACTTTGTCTCATCGCTATCGAGCCACCCGTTGTCTATGATGCTTCTGACATTCGCAATCGAAAAATGGATGTCATGTCGGCGATAAGGCCCTTCAATAGAGAAACTCTCGATCAGTATGCGGCCCGTGGTCAGTATGATGCTGGACGGATCGGTGATACTGAGGTGCCAAGCTATCGCGAAGAACTCGATGTTGGCCCTACCTCAAAAACCGAAACCTTTGCCGCTGTGAAATTATTCATTGATAACTGGCGTTGGCAAGGTGTCGCATTCTATTTACGTACGGGCAAACGCATGGCCACCAGCGTCTCCGAAATATCCGTACGTTTCCGCGACGTTCCGCATTGCGCGTTCCCCGTGTGTTTCGGCCTAAACTCCCAACCCACCCGGCTTATCATACAAATCCATCCGCAAGAAGGTATCGTGCTTAAATTCATGGCCAAAGAGCCAGGATCATTGATGACCCTCAAGCCCGTGGACATGCGTTTTAGCTACGCAGAGGCCTTCAATATCGCTACGCCCGATGCCTACGAGACATTGTTGTGGGACGCTTTGCGCGGCGACGCCACTCTGTTCATGCGTGCCGATCAAGTGGAAGCGGCTTGGCGACTTTTCGCGCCGGTATTGACAGCCTGGGCTGAGACACCCCCTGGGGATTTCCCGAATTATGCGGCGGGTTCTTGGGGGCCTGAAAGTGGTAAAGAATTAATTCATAGAGATAAGCGGGACTGGCTAATGCCCGGTTGACATGCCGGGATGCCGATCGTGATGTCAAGACCGCATGTGACGTGCAGCCAGCCGGCAGTCTTGGACTGCCGGCACTACACTACACTGACCATCCACGGCCCAACAATTCGCTATAGCGCCGATAAAAAAGCGACTAAATCTTTCTTCTCGGCATCATTTAACTTAGTCTGTAAAACTAGATTAAAAAACTCAACTGTGTCGTCCAAGGTAAGTAATCTGCCGTCGTGCAAATAGGGTGGAGTATCCTTAATGCCACGCAGCGGAAATGTTTTAATCGGCCCCTGTTTTGTGGCTAACATACCATCAATTTTCTGCGGCTTATAAAAACGCTCTACTTGCAAATCGTGCATAGAGTTATCTGTATAGTACGGTGGCGTGTGGCAACTTGAGCACAAGGCTTTGCCAAAAAACAAGTCCTGACCCCTACGTTCTTCAGCACTCGCTTTCTCCGGAGTAAGCTTGCCAAATAGGTCTAATTTTGGTGCGGGAGGAAAATCGAGAAGTGCTTGGAACTCAGACATAAAATGCACTTGACTGCCACGCTCCAAGACATTCACGCCCTTTTTGGTTGCGATAACAGGGTCACCATCGAAATACGCTGCACGTTGCTCAAACTCAGTAAAGTCTTCAACCGTTTTAAGCGCACGCTGTGAACCAAACAGGCGCTGAATATTTACACCACGCAAAGCGGGGGTCTCGATGCGGCGACGGTTTTCTTGTGGACGAATATCACCCACTAGATGTGCAGCACCGTTGGTCGCGCCGTTGGCGTGACAGTCAAAACATGCCACACCCTCACTGGGCTGTAGTGTGCGACGATCCTCGGTTACATTAAATTGTTGTTGCGGAAAACGTGTGACAAGTAAGCGTAGCCCTTCGAGTCCTTTGGGATTTACGATACCATTAAATAACTCATAGAAATTCTGTAGCGTAACAAGCTTACCTTGGGACACATCGCCAAGATCCGGCCGAGTGGTTAGGAAAATCGCAGGTGGAAACTCCGGCAAAAAATGTTCGGGGATATCGAAGTCCGCGTCAA
This sequence comes from Gammaproteobacteria bacterium, assembly GCA_031428395.1. Classification (GTDB taxonomy): domain Bacteria; phylum Pseudomonadota; class Gammaproteobacteria; order JAADHS01; family JAADHS01; genus JANPPH01. Next base: position 1,044 of record JANPPH010000055.1, on the reverse strand, counting down.
ATCTTTCTAATCGCCGACCCACACCGTCGTGTTGGCGTTCGACTTCGTCGATCATCATCTTGGGGAATACCATTCCGCCTTCTTCATGATCAGGATGCGGCAAAGGCATATAGGGGAAAACGTTTTTGTCGCGGATTTCATCCGGCGTCATTTGACCCAGCTGGGCGAAGTTAAGTCCCTCTTTTAGGCGAGCCGTAGGACCCACTTGCAGCGGCTTGCCACGCGTCATCGTGGCTGTTTGACTGGGGTGGTTACCCAGGTCATAGCGTTGCTTCAAGAGCATGTCATGGCGCTCTTTACGTACTAATTTTTGTTCCTTGCGGCGCTGCACGATCGCAGAAAAAGGTTCGTTGATTTTTACTTCTGAATAGCTGGATTCGCGTTTAGGCGGGGGTGAGTCTGCTTGGACACTGCCAAAATAACTTGTGACAAAAACAAATAGCAATACAAACTGCGCGCGTATAATCATTCTTAAACTTCCTGTCTTTAGAATACTCATACAGGTTAGTTTTTAATTAATCCCGTGTCAAACGAGAAGGGCACAAAGCGCTTGACGTTGAAATTTAGTTGGGCCGGTTAGTGCCGTTCCATGCTCGGCTGCGTCTATGGGGTTTTAAGAAAAAACAATTAAGCACGACGGAATGTGCGCGTGACTTTCTAATCCAACAACTCAATCCAATGACGTACGGGAACTGCTGCACGCGTGGCAAGGTGCAATTGGCAGCCAATGTTGGCACTGACGATGTAATCTGGGTGTCCACTTTCCAGTGCTTGAAGCTTATCCGAGAGCAGACGTTGCGAGAGTTGAGGTTGTAAAATCGAGTAGGTTCCAGCGGAGCCGCAACACAGATGGGCATTGGGCACAGCAGTGAGAGAATATCCAACAGCGTCTAAGATTCGTTCTACATGGTTTGTAATTTGTTGGCCATGTTGAAGCGTACATGGCGATTGGAATGCGACTTTTTTATGTGCTCGGCGTGACAACTGAGTGAGGTCTTCACGGACCAACACTTCACTTAAGTCTTTTGCAAGCTCACTCACACG